>NZ_CBDKZX010000048.1:0-31600 GCF_965301105.1 Kluyvera sp. | reverse complement strand
CAGAACCGCCTGATGCTGCCAGCCTGGCTGGGTGCCGGCGCGGCGCTGCAAAAAGTGGTGGAAGACGGCAAGCAGAGCAAGCTGGAAACCATGTGCCGCGACTGGCCGTTCTTCTCTACCCGTCTGGGGATGCTGGAGATGGTCTACTCGAAAGCCGACCTATGGCTGGCAGAATATTACGATCAGCGTCTGGTGAAACAGGAGCTGTGGGCGCTGGGTGCCGAACTGCGCGATCTGCTGGAAGCCGACATCAAAGTGGTGCTGGACATCGCCAACGACGCGCACCTGATGGCCGACCTGCCGTGGATTGCCGAGTCTATCCAGCTGCGTAACATCTACACCGACCCGCTGAACGTACTGCAGGCCGAACTGCTGCACCGTTCTCGTAAAGCGGAAGAAGAAGGCCAGGAGCCGGATCCTAACGTCGAGCAGGCGCTGATGGTCACCATCGCGGGCGTCGCAGCAGGTATGCGTAACACCGGTTAATTTATCAAGACGCGGACACCCCAAAAGGCCACATTCTTTGTGGCCTTTTTTCATACCCTCAGTTAAGGTTTCTTTGTTGTTCATCACGACAGGGAGCCCCATGTTTTTCGACATCAACCCACTGCTTTCCCGCATTGCGTCCGGGGCCACCCCGCTGCAAAAAATCGGTTTTGCCGGCAATCACACGCCCGTTCCCGATATGGCTTTTCAGGTCGACTTTCCGCGCCTCGAAATTGTGCTGGAAGGGCAACTCGCCGACGCCGGACTGGGCGACGACACGCCCATGCAGACGCTGGATGTGCTGTACGTTCCCGCTGGCGGCTGGAATTTTCCTCACTGGCTGGAACCTGCCACCACGCTAAGCATTCTGTTTGGCAAACAGCAGTTGGGGTTTAGCATCCAGCAGTGGGATGGCTACCGCCTGAGTAATCTGGCAAAACAGCATGTTGCCCGTCGCGGGCCGCGCGTCGGTTCCTTTCTGCTGCAAACCATGAGTGAAATTCAAATGCAGCCGCAGGAGCAGCAAACCGCGCGGCTGATTGCCACCAGCCTCATCAGCCACTGCGCCGATCTGCTCAGCAGCCAGATTCAGACCGCCTCGCGCAGCCAGGCACTGTTCGACGCCATTCGCGAATATATCGATAGCCACTTCGCCGAACCGCTGACCCGCGAATCGGTAGCTCAGGCGTTCTATATTTCGCCGAACTACCTGTCACACCTGTTCCAGAAAAGCGGCATTATGGGCTTTAATGAATACCTCAACCACACCCGCCTGGAGCACGCCAGACGGCTGTTGAAGGGGTATGATCTGAAGGTAAAAGAGATCGCCCACGCCTGTGGGTTCGTCGACAGCAACTACTTCTGCCGCCTGTTTCGCAAAAACACCGCACGCTCACCGTCAGAGTACCGTCGCCAGTACCACAGTCAGCTGACTACGACAGAATAATATGCGTGTGCTGAGGCGCGGAAAGCAGCTTACGCACCGCGATCATCACCTTTTGCGGATCGCGTAGAAAAGCGCTGATACCCGACTGCACATAGCGGCTCTGGGTAAAACGTTCGGCCCCATTCAACTCAATATCGGTGATCAGCAGTACCGCATCAGCGCGGCGAATGTCCTCTTCCGTGAGCGCATTCTCAATGCCCAGCGCCCCCTGGGTTTCGATTTTGATGGTCCATTTTTCCTGCTGACAGAGCTTCTCCAGACGTTCAGCCGCCATATAGGTATGGGCCACGCCGCTCACGCAGGCGGTTACCGCCACTAACATTCGTCCGCCCGTTGCCGTCATCGTCCCCTCCTTGCAGAAAACAAACGCTGGCAGGCGCAAATACTCTTTCGCGCCTGCCAGTCTGTAAGTACCTATAATATCGAGATAATGCTTATGCGCTCTGCGCTAAGTGTGCCTCGATTTTATTCATAATAGCGTCGGCGCGTTTTACTGCATCGCTAATATTGACGCGTACTATCGTTTTCCCGGTGAAGCGCTCTTCAAATTTGATGCCGATATCCTTGGTCAGAATGACCATATCCGCAGCCGCGACGTCGCTGGCGGTCAGCTCATTTTCCTGACCAATCGACCCCTGCGTTTCTACCTTCACGTTCCAGCCTTTGGATTTGGCCGCGCTTTCCAGCGCTTCCGCGGCCATGTAGGTGTGTGCTACGCCGGAAGGACAGGCCGTTACCGCAATAATATTGGTCATAATCTCTACCTTCTCAATTAGTTAATTTCGAAATCTAAATCCAGGTCATCTTCTTTTTCGACAACCGCTTTCTTGTTCTTACGCGCCAGGCTTTTCAGCAGGTTAACGCTGACGGCGGTCACCACAGCCCCCACCACAATCGCCAGCAAATAGCCCAGTTTGCCTTCTACCACCGGCAGGACAATCAGACCGCCCCATCCGGCGTAACACTGTGCCCCCATCAGCGCAGCGGTCACCGCGCCGCAAACGGAACCCAACATGATGGATGGAATCACGCGTAGCGGGTCGGCGGCAGCGAATGGAATCGCCCCTTCGGTGACGCCCACACAACCCATGACGAGCGCCGCTTTCCCGGCTTCGCGCTCTTCGTTATTGAAATTCTTACGATTAATCAGCGTGGCCAGCCCCAGACCCAGCGGTGGAACGCAGATACCGACGGCAGCAATCGCTACCACGGTATAAACACCCTGCGAGACACAAATCAGCATGAAGGCGTAGGCCACTTTGTTCACCGGGCCGCCCATGTCGAACGCCAGCATCAGGCCCATAATGACTGCCAGCACCACGATGCTGCCCTGCTGCATGCCTTGCAGCCAGTGGGTCAGGCTGGTGGTCAGCAGGCCCACCGGTTCACCCAGCCCCCACATCATCACGCCTGCGGTTATGAAGGTGCCGACGATAGGAATGACGAAGATTGGCATCACCGAGCGCAACACTTTGTGCACCGGGATTTTTTTCAGATAGTAGACGACGATTCCGCCGATAATCCCGGCGATCAGCGCGCCGAAGAAGCCCGCGCCAAAACTGTTGCCCACCCACGCGCCGATGGCGCAAGGCGCCAGTGCGGAGCGCTCGGCGATGGAATAGCCAATGTAGGCGGCGAGGAACGGCACCATCAGCGTCAGACCTGCCACACCAATATCAAACAGCTTTTTCAGGTTGGGATCGGTGGCCGCATCCGGTACGGCCCCTTTGCCGTACAGCATGACCGAGACCGCCAGTAAAATTCCCCCCGCAACCACAAACGGGATCATGTGCGACACGCCAGTCATTAAGTGCTGACGGGTGTTTTTGAGTATGTGCACCAATTCTTTCATCAGTCGCTCCTGGGCTTCTTCGGCCCATGTCCATTAAGGTGTTGTGGCAAACAATAGGCAATTGGTGGCGGGACAGACAGTGGATAAAAAGTGCATTTACTGGATTTTTGTAATGTCAGAAGAAAAATGCGAGCGACCTCAAAAGTTAACGCTATTCCCCTCTTTATAAGCTCCACTAGCAACCTGTGAGATGGCTCGCATTTTCAAGCGGACAATACATTTGTCCAGTTTTTGACATAAATGTCAGATAGCAGCGCCGATAACATGCCCCCTATTCTGTTACCCATATCGACTGATTTGGGAGAGAAGGTTATGGCCTTGGTTGTTGAATTTATCTGTGAATTGCCGAACGGCGTGCACGCCCGTCCGGCCAGCCATGTCGAAACGCTGTGCAATACCTTTTGCTGCGACATTGAATGGCATAACCTGCGCACTGACCGTAAAGGCAACGCCAAAAGCGCGCTGGCGATTATCGGTACCGACACGCTGGCGGGCGATAGCTGCCAGTTGCTCATTAGCGGTGCTGATGAAAACGCCGCTCACGAACGCCTGTCCGTCTGGTTGAAGGACGAATTCCCGCTGTGCGATGCGCCGCTGGCGCAAGTTACCGCCGTTGAGCAGGAACCGCTGCCGGCGTCACTGACTCGCCTGGGCCCAACGCTGTTCCGCGCGCAGCCGGTATGCAACGGCAGCGCCGGCGGCGTCCTGACCCGCCTGGCCGCGCTGGATCTCAATAACCTCGGCGAACTGCCTGCGGCACAAAGTCCGGAGCAGGAACAATCCGCGCTGGACGGCGGCCTGACGCGGCTGGTCAGAACGCTGGAGCTGCGCCTGCTGGACAGCGACAGCACCGCCAGCACTATCCTTGAAGCACATCGTTCGCTGGCCACCGACACCTCGCTACGCCAGCATCTGCTGGAAGGCGTCAATCAGGGCCTCAGCTGCGCACAGGCAATTATCGCCAGCACCAACCATTTCTGCGCCGAGTTCGCCCGTTCCAGCAGCAGCTATCTGCAGGAGCGCGCGCTGGACGTACGGGACGTCGGCTTTCAGCTTTTACAGCACATTTATGGCGAACAGCGTTTCCCGGCGCCGGGCCAGCTGACTCAGCCGTCTATCTGTATGGCGGAAGAGCTAACCCCAAGCCAATTCCTTGAGCTGGACAAAACGCAGCTCAAAGGCCTGCTGCTGCAAAGCGGCGGCACGACCTCACACACGGTAATACTTGCGCGCTCATTCAATATTCCCACCCTTGTTGGCGTGGAGATTGACGCGCTGACGCCGTGGCAAAACCAGACGGTCTACCTTGATGGCAACGCCGGAGCAGTCATTGTCGCGCCTGACGAAGCTATTACCCGCTACTACCAGCAGGAAGCGCGCGTCCAGGCCGCTATCCGCGAACAGCAGAGCGTGTGGCTGAATAAAGAGGCGCGCAGCGCCGACGGGATTCGTCTGGAAGTGGCGGCCAACATCGCTCACTCCGTCGAAGCGCAGGCGGCCTTTGGTAACGGCGCGGAAGCAGTTGGTCTGTTCCGCACCGAAATGCTGTATATGGACCGCGCCAGCGAGCCGAGCGAGAGCGAGCTCTACAATATTTTCTGTCAGGCGCTGGAGTCCGCCAACGGACGTAGCATTATCATCCGCACCATGGATATCGGCGGTGATAAGCCGGTGGATTACCTGAATATTCCAGCGGAGAACAACCCGTTCCTTGGCTACCGCGCGGTGCGTATTTATGAAGAATATTCCACGCTGTTCATCACCCAGCTGCGCGCCATTCTGCGCGCCTCGGCGCACGGCAGCCTGAAAATTATGATTCCGATGATCTCCTCCATGGAAGAGATCCTGTGGGTAAAAGAAAAGGTAGCCGAAGCGAAACAGCAACTGCGCAGCGAGCACGTGCCGTTTGATGAGCGCATTCCGCTGGGCATCATGCTGGAAGTCCCTTCGGTCATGTTTATCATCGATCAGTGCTGCGAAGAGATTGATTTCTTTAGCATCGGCAGCAATGACCTGACGCAATACCTGCTGGCAGTCGACCGTGATAACGCAAGAGTAACCCGTCACTACAACAGTCTGAATCCGGCCTTCCTGCGCGCACTCGACTACGCCGTCCAGGCGGTGCATCGTCAGGGAAAATGGATTGGTCTGTGCGGCGAACTGGGAGCGAAAGGCTCCGTCCTGCCGCTGCTGGTTGGGCTGGGGCTGGACGAAATCAGCATGAGCGCGCCCTCGATTCCGGCCACCAAAGCGCGCCTGGCCCAGCTCGACAGCCGCGCCTGTCGTCAGCTTCTGAATCAGGCGATGGCCTGCCGTACCTCGCTGGAAGTGGAACATTTACTGGCACAGTTCCGCATGAGCCAGCAGGATGCGCCGCTGATTACCCCGCGCTGCATTTCGCTGGATAACGACTGGCGCAGCAAAGAGGAGGTGCTCAAAGGCATGACCGATAACCTGCTGCTCGCCGGGCGCTGCCGCTATCCGCGCAAGCTTGAGGCCGACCTGTGGGCACGCGAAGCGGTCTTCTCGACCGGCCTTGGCTTTAGCTTTGCCATTCCGCACAGCAAATCTGAGCATATTGAACAGTCGACCATCAGCGTCGCACGCCTGCCCGCGCCGGTGACCTGGGGCGATGAACAGGCGCAATTCATCATTATGCTGACGCTTAACAAACATGCCGCGGGCGACCAGCATATGCGCATTTTCTCGCGCCTGGCTCGCCGGATTATGCATGAAGAATTCCGTCACTCGCTGGTTAACGCCGCTTCAGCCGACGCGATTGCCAGCCTGCTGCAACACGAACTGGAACTTTAAGAGGACATAGCATGGAACTGTATCTGGATACCGCCAATGTGCAGGAAGTTGAGCGTCTGGCGCGTATTTTCCCGATTGTTGGCGTGACCACCAACCCGAGTATTGTCGCCGCCAGCCGTGAATCTATCTGGGATGTGCTGCCGCGCCTGAAAAAAGCGATGGGCGAAAACGGCACGCTGTTTGCCCAAACCATGAGCCGCACGGCGGATGGTATGGTTGCCGACGCTCGTCGCCTGAACGAGGCCGTTCCCGGCATCGTGGTGAAAGTACCGGTCACCGCCGAAGGGCTGGCTGCAATTAAGCTATTGAAAAAAGAAGGCATACCGACGCTGGGTACCGCGGTTTACAGTGCGGCGCAGGGGCTGCTCGCCGCACTGGCCGGAGCCGAATATGTCGCGCCATACGTTAACCGCGTGGATGCCCAGGGTGGCGACGGTATCCGTATGGTGCAGGAATTACAAACGCTGCTGGAACTGCATGCGCCACAGAGCAAAGTGCTAGCTGCCAGCTTCAAAACCCCACGTCAGGCGCTGGACTGTTTATTAGCGGGATGTGAGGCCATCACCCTTCCTTTAGATGTAGCGCAACAAATGCTCGGCACGCCCGCTGTAGAGTCAGCTATAGAGAAGTTCGAGCAAGACTGGAAAAACGCATTTGGTAATCTGAACCTGTAAGGGAGAAATGTATGGATCGCATTATTCAATCACCAGGTAAGTATATTCAGGGCGCTGACGTCATCACTCGCCTGGGTGATTACTTAAAACCGATGGCGAATAGCTGGCTGGTCGTCGGCGATAAGTTTGTACTGGGATTTGCCGAAGAGACGCTGCGCAAGAGCCTGACCGGCGCAGGTCTGTCCGTTGAAATCGCGCCGTTTGGCGGCGAGTGCTCACAGAATGAAGTCAATCGACTGCAGGACGTCGCCACCAGCGCAAAATGCAGCGCTATTTTAGGTATTGGCGGCGGGAAAACGTTGGATACCGCGAAAGCGCTGGCCCACTTTATGAATTTGCCGGTGGCTATCGTGCCCACCATCGCCTCCACCGACGCGCCGTGCAGCGCGCTCTCCGTGTTGTACACCGATGACGGTGAATTCGACCGCTACCTGATGCTGCCGCATAACCCAAACATGGTTATCGTCGACACCAAAATCGTCGCCGGCGCCCCGGCACGTCTGCTGGCCGCCGGGATTGGCGATGCGCTGGCCACCTGGTTTGAAGCCCGCGCCTGCTCACGCAGCGGCGCCACCACCATGGCAGGCGGCAAGTGTACTCAGGCGGCGCTGGCGCTGGCCGAACTGTGCTACAACACGCTGATTGAAGAAGGTGAAAAAGCGATGCTGGCCGCCGAGCAGCACGTGGTCACTCCGGCGCTGGAGCGCGTGATTGAAGCCAATACCTATCTCAGCGGCGTTGGTTTTGAAAGCGGCGGCCTGGCCGCGGCGCACGCAATCCACAACGGTATGACGGCCATTCCTGACGCTCACCATTTCTACCACGGCGAAAAAGTCGCCTTCGGTACGCTGACTCAACTGGTGCTGGAAAACGCGTCGGTGGAAGAAATTGAGACCGTTGCCGCGCTGTGCCACAGCGTTGGTCTGCCGATCACCCTGGCGCAGCTGGATATTAAAGAAGATATCCCGGCGAAAATGCGCCTGGTGGCGGAAGCGGCCTGCGCGGAAGGGGAAACCATTCACAACATGCCTGGCGGCGCGGATCCTGACCGCGTGTACGCGGCGCTGCTGGTTGCCGACCAGTATGGGCAGCGTTTTCTGCACGAGTGGGAGTAACCCCCTCACCCTAACCCTCTCCCCACAGGGGAGAGGGGACCGTTTAGTGCGGTTTGTGAATACAGCGATCAAAATCTGCTCAGACCGCTTTTCTCCCTCGTCCCTTTGAGGAGAGGAGCGTAATGAGCCGTTTTAGGTACAGCACTCAAAATCGACTCGGGCCGATTTTCCCCCTCGCCCCTTTGGGGAGAGGGCCGGGGTGAGGGGAAATCCCGCCCCCCCCACCAACAAAAATCCCCGCTTTCGCGGGGATTTTTTTATACCGTCAAACCGACCTTACAGCAGGTCAAAACGGTCCAGGTTCATCACTTTCACCCAAGCCGCGACGAAGTCCTTCACAAACTTCTCTTTCGCATCGCTGGAAGCGTAAACCTCCGCCAGCGCGCGCAGTACGGCGTTGGAACCGAACACCAGATCGGCGCGCGTCGCAGTGTATTTCACCTCACCGCTCACACGATCACGGCCTTCAAACAGCTCAGCCGTTTCGTCCGTAGCCTTCCATTCGGTGCGCATATCCAGCAGATTGACGAAGAAGTCGGTGGTCAGCGCACCGACGTTGTCGGTCAACACGCCGTGGTTGCTGCCGTCAAAGTTCGCACCCAGTACGCGCATCCCGCCGACCAGTACGGTCAGTTCCGGTGCGGTCAGCGTCAGCAACTGTGCTTTGTCGATCAGCAGAGACTCGGTGGTCGCTTCACCCGGCGCCGCACGATAGTTACGGAAACCATCGGCAACCGGCTTGAGCAGTTCGAACATCTCGATATCAGTCTGATCCTGACGCGCATCAACGCGGCCCGGGGTGAACGGTACGGAAATGTTAACGCCAGCCGCTTTCGCCGCCTGCTCAACGCCCACCACGCCAGCCAGCACGATAATATCGGCCAGCGACGCTTTATGCGCCGATTTATAGATGCCTTCCAGCACTGGCAACACGCGTGCCGCCGTAGCGTTAACGTCCCAGCTACGCTGCGGAGCCAGCGCCAGACGCGCGCCGTTCGCGCCGCCACGCTTATCACCGCCGCGGAACGTTGAGGCTGATGCCCACGCTACCGACACCAGTTCGCTCACCGTCAGACCGGAAGCGGCAATATCCGCTTTCAGACTGGCGATATCTTCTGCTGATGGGTTGAAGAACGCGTGCGGCAGCGGATCCTGCCAAATCAGATCTTCACGCGGTACTTCCGGCCCGATGTAACGCGCTTTTGGCCCCATATCACGGTGGGTCAGTTTGAACCACGCGCGGGCAAAGGCTTCGTTGAAGGCCTGCGGATCGTTAAGGAAGCGACGGGAAATTTTCTCGAAGTCCGGGTCGAAGCGCAGCGTCAGGTCGGTCACCAGCATCGTTGGCTTACGTTTTTTCGACGGGTCGAACGGATCCGGAATGATTTCCGGCGCGTCTACTGCTTCAAACTGGATAGCGCCAGCCGGGCTGCGAGTCTGTACCCATTCGTATTTGAACAGGTTCTCGAAGAAGTAGTTGCTCCACTGGGTCGGGGTCTGAGTCCATACCACTTCCAGACCAGAGGTGATCGCATCTTTACCGACGCCCGTGCCGAAATCGCTCTTCCAGCCGAGGCCCTGGTTTTCAATCGGCGCCGCTTCAGGATCCGGACCAACATGCGTGGCCGGGCCTGCGCCGTGGGTTTTACCCAGCGTGTGGCCACCGGCGATCAGGGCGACGGTTTCTTCGTCATCCATACCCATGTTGCCGAAGGTTGCGCGAATGGCCGATGCCGCCGACAGCGGTTCGCCGCTGGCGTTTGGTCCTTCCGGGTTGACGTAAATCAGGCCCATTTCAGTGGCTGCCAGCGGGCGTTTTGCCAGCTCTTCCGGGTCACGGTGCGCCAGCCAGGTTTTTTCATCACCCCAGTTCACGTCCAGATCCGGTTCCCAGACGTCTTCACGCCCGGCACCAAAACCAAAGGTACGGAAGCCGGAGTTTTCCAGCGCCACGTTACCCGCCAGAATATACAGGTCGGCCCAGGAAATTTTTTGGCCGTATTTCTGTTTGATTGGCCACAGCAGACGACGCGCCTTATCCAGGCTCACGTTATCCGGCCACGAGTTCAGCGGGGCAAAACGCTGTTGACCGCGACCTGCGCCACCACGACCATCGGCTGAACGGTAGGTACCCGCCCCGTGCCACGCCATGCGGATAAACAGCCCCACATAGCTACCCCAGTCGGCAGGCCACCAGGATTGCGACTCGGTTAACAGCGCGCGGATGTCCCCCTTCAGTGCGGAGTAATCTAATTTGCTGAATTCTTTACGATAATCGAAATCCTCACCCAGCGGGTTGGATCGATTGGAATGCTGATTAAGTAGATCAACGCGCAGCTGTTTCGGCCACCAGTCTTTGCTACTGGTGCCGGCACCGGCGCTCTGGTCGTGGCCACCACCGTGGTGGAAAGGACATTTACCTGCGTTCTGGATATCGTCTGGCGTGCTCATCACTATGCTCCCTTACAGTATTTATCGTTAAGATATACACCCCTGCTGATAAGTTATAGCTGAAATGACCCACGGATTTGATAGTTAATTCCTCTTATTTTTTCCTTGTCAGCGCGGAATTTTTGCGTAGGCCATACTTATCCTTGCATAGAATGGGACACGATGGCTGTGACCTGGGGAGGATTGGCAAGAAATTCCTTATAAAATATAAGGAATTCATTATCTCTCATCGGCTACGTTGGACCTGAGGAACGCGCTTTTTGAGACTGATAACCGCCAGGGCAAACACGATCAGTACAATGCCGACAGTTTCCAATCCGTCCGGCTTTTCCCCCAGCAGCCACCAGGAAAACAGCACGCCAAACACCGGCACCGCCAGCGTACTCAGGCTGGCAATGCCGGCAGGCAGGTTTCGCAACACATACAGCCACAGGCTCCAGGCCAGCGCCGTCGCCAGGATAGCGCTGTAGGCCAGCGCCCCAAAAACAGCGGGATGCCAGTCGACCGGTTGCTGCGGCACCAGTAACGCCACGGCGCTCATGATGACGGCGGCATACAGCATTTGCCAGCTGGTCAGTGCCAACAGATCGAGCCCTGGATGACGCCGGTACATACGTTTCGCGACGATGGCGCTCGCCCCCCAACTGATGCCGGAGAGAATCGCTAACAGCGCGCTTTTTAACGAAGAGAGGTCGAGCTGCCATGGCTGCATCACCAGACACAGTCCCACCGCTGCCACGCCAATCGCCGCATATTGCAGCCGTCGCATGCGTTCGCCCAGGAATAGCGCCGCCATAATCACCACCCAGAACGGCATGGTGTAGGTCAGAATCGCCACTTTCCCGGCCCCGCCGCTCATCAGCGCCCACTGCGCGAGGCCAATCATGCCGCAGGTTTGCAGCAGCGCAATCGCCAGCGTGTAGCCAAACGGCGTTGGCCGCATGCCGCGCCCACGCAGGAGTAAAACGATAAACAGCAGTAGTGCGCCGGAGATGCAGCGTAGCGCGGTGAAGTCGAAGGCGCCGATGTAGAGCGTCACCTGTTTCATCGCAATCCAGCTGTAGCTCCAGATGAGCGTCAGCGTCAGCAGGCCAACAAGCGCCAGCGGATTGCTTTTCCCTTCGGTGGTCATGGTAAGTCCGTAACGGTGATGTGATGGCCGTTACTATACTGCGCAAAAGCCCTGCATAGACAGGGCTTTTGTCGGGAATTGCCCGGTAGCGCTGCGCTTACCGGGTCGGCAATTACGCCGGGCGCACGCCCAGCGTGTGGCAGATGGCGTAGCTCATTTCCGCACGGTTCAGCGTGTAGAAGTGGAAATCCTTCACCCCTTCACGGCTGAGGATTTTCACCATGTCCATCGCGATGCTGGCGCCAACCAGTTTGCGGGTTTCCGCATCATCGTCCAGCCCTTCAAACATGGTCGACATCCACGCCGGAATGCGGACGTTGGTCATATCGGCAAATTTTTTCGCCTGTTTGAAGTTCGACACCGGCAGGATCCCCGGAATGATTTCAACATCAATCCCCGCAGAGACACAGCGGTCGCGGAAGCGCAGATAGCTTTCAACATCAAAGAAGAACTGGGTGATCGCGCGGTTTGCACCGGCATCCACTTTACGCTTCAGGTTGAGCAGGTCGGCCTGGGCACTTTTTGCTTCTGGGTGTACTTCCGGATAGGCGGCGACGGAAATATCGAAATCCGCCACGTCTTTCAGCAAAGTCACCAGGTCGGCTGCATACATTTCCGGCTTGCCGCTGCCCGGCGGCAGGTCGCCGCGCAGGGCCACAATGTGGCGAATACCGTTGTTCCAGTAGTCCTGAGCAATCGCGCGCAGCTCGTCGCGGGTGGCGTCAATGCAGGTCAGATGCGGCACGGCTTCCAGACCCGTGCGATCTTTAATGCCTTTAATGATGCTGTGCGTACGGTCACGTTCGCCGGAGTTGGCGCCGTAGGTGACCGAAACAAATTTTGGCTTCAGGCTGCTCAGACGGTCGATAGAGTTCCACAGGGTTTGCTCCATTTCACTGGTGCGCGGCGGGAAAAACTCGAAAGAAACGTTAATCTGCCCCTGCACTTCGGCCAGACTCTGATTCAGCGCTTCCCGCTGGTTGGCGTGAAAAAAGCTCATACCTTACCTCTATCAATCGCGTGTCATTATTGTTGTGTTGTAAACATCTATCCGTTTAGACGTCTGGATGTAAAAATGCCGCAAAAGGCGACGGGCGTCAATAGAAAGATCGGCGTAAAAAGTGAGTAATCTTCAGCGAAGATGAAAAATATTCATCTGGCACTGCGGCGGGCAACCCGCCGCAGTGGGTCCGCTTAGTGCTTCACATCCTTCACTCGCATCCCGTTTAACAGCTCATCGGAAAGCTGACCGCCGGATTTAAAGTAATCCACTACCGCATTGGAGACATAGTATCCCCCTGACGTATTACGCGCCTTGCCTTCAGTAAAGGCGGCAAAACCATCGCCGCCATCAGCCAGGAAGCTATTGGTCGCGATGTGATAAACCGTCGCATCATCAATCGGTTTGCCATTCAGGGTGAACGCCGTCACGCGCTGGCCGACGGGCTTACTGCTGTCATACTGCATCTCCAGCCCTTTAGAAACCTGCAATACACCATTACTCAAGCCTGCGCCATGCTCCATCAAACTACGAAGCTGTTTACCGGTCAAATCCATCGTCACCAGTTCGTTAGGGAACGGGAAGGTACTGATAATGCCGCCCATCGTGACCTCTCCCGCCGGAATTTCATTACGAATGCCGCCAGAGTTGGTCAGGGCTAACTGGGTCTCTTTTCCCGCCGCCGCCAGCAGTGCATCCGCCGCCAGGTTGCCCAGAGAGGAAGACTCGCCATAAGCGCGGGTCAGTTCCACCGGCGCGCGGGTTACCGTTTGCTGCACCACTTTATCGAGCTTTTTATTCCAGCCATCAATCACCTGCTGCGTTTGTGGATCAGGCTTCCACTCATCGGCAAAAATGGTTTTCAGCTCAAAATTCTTCACCGTAAAGTCATGCGGCTTCTCTTTGTAATCCAGCACCAGTTTCCCCACGTCAATACCGCCGCTATCGGTGGACAAAATCAGCGTCTTACCCACTTTAATCGGCTCCGGCGTGCCGACGTGGGCGTGGCCAGTGATTAGGATATCCAGCCCTTTCACCTGGCTGGCGGTCTGAATGTCTTTATCCAACGCGCGACGAACGTCGGTGCTTCCCTGGCTGGACTGGCGCGCCGGAGTTCCTTCATGAATCAGCGCCACCGTCAGATCGACCTTACCTTTTAGCTCATCAATATAGCGTTGTAGCCACTTCACCTCATCACGCGCTTCAATCCCAACGCGCGTCGAGGCAGAAACGGTGTCATCAAAAGCAAACACGCCGTGCAGGCCAATCACGCCAATCTTCACCCCATCTTTTTCAATAATGGTGTACGGCTTATCCCAGAACATTTTGCTGCTGTTCTGATAGAAAATATTGCCCTGCACAATCGGGAATTTTGCCTGACTCAGCTGCAGCAGCGTGTTGTCCCAACCGTGGTCAAATTCATGGTTACCCATCGTGACGGCATCAAACGACATCGTGTTCATGATGTCGATAATCGCCTTACCCTTGGTCAAACTGCTGATGTACGGCCCGGTAAAATAGTCGCCAGCATCAAAAAACCACGTGGCCTTATTTTTGGCTTTTTCCTGCTTCACCAGCGTGGTGATATTCGCCCAGCCGCCAATATCGCGCTTTCCATCGGCAATCCATGGCACCTTATAAGGTTCCACATGGGCATGCAGATCGTTGGTATAGATAATGGTGACGTCTTTGGCGCACGCCCAGAATGGCAGAGTCAGCAGTATGCCGGCGGCAATCGTTTTTAACTTCATAATCAATCCCTTTCAGTCATATGAGGAATCGCTACGTTACGTTCTGAAAGGTTTTTTTATGTGAGAACAATCACAGCGGTGGGTGAAAGTCGTAGAACAAAATCAACGACCTGTCGAAATCGTTGGTAGCACGATGGATTCTCTCTTCACGATTAATACCTGCAAAACGTATGGTTGCCCTAATTTAGGGTTAGCCACATCGCCAGATTATCAGTGGCCGGATTATCGATTGGGCTATCCCGCCCTGCACTGCCAGGCATGCGGAAGCTACCCGCCACTTTTTAATGATCAGGAATTTCAACGCTGGGCAGCCACCTGTTTCACCGGCTATGCGCGTGAATACGGCCATTTTTGCCCTGCTTGCTACCAGGCGGAGGTGATCCGTTACGGGCATAATCCGGGAGGAAGGCAACGATTGCAGTGTCAACGCTGCAAAAAAGTGTGGACGCCAAAGCGACAGCCGCTGACAAATGCCTTATCACCAGACGCGATTTGCAGCGTGCCGTTTATTATGGACTTTCAGGGCGAACTTGCCGCGCAGAAGCTCTACCTGCTTTTTAGTTTCGATGCTGTTCGCGGCAATATCCTCCATGTATCGAGCAATTACACGCCATATCCGGCAGGAAATACGTTGCGCTACCGCTGGAAAGGCATTCGCCCCACACCGACCCATCATCACGATATTATTCAAAGCGTTGCACTGAAAGAACGGCAGTTCCTTCAGCGCAGTCAATTTGACGAAATCCAGTACGGGGCAGCGGCGCTGAAGCGCAATGCGAACGGGATGATTCTACGACCTGTCATAGCTGCCCATGGCCATTTTCGCGTACTCAAGAACCGCTTCCCTGAGGTGGGTACACATATTGTGGCCCACGAATGCTTTCTTCGCGGGGCGATCATCACCGCATGGGCGGAGTTATTTCGTCAGCGCCGGGCTTCACTCTGGTTTATTGAAGAGAAGACCATCGATGAAGACAATACGGATGCCTGGCGACTGTTGGGCAAAACGAATCAAGGATGGTGGAAAAATCAGTGGCAGTTATGGGCGCAGGGCCGTAATCAAAAAATGGTCTGCCCATTAACCGACCACCGCCAGGACAATGGTAGCAAGATAACCCTCACAGCCAGTCGACGTTTCTTCCGCTGGCTCGCCGTGCAGGATGAGTTTCAGCAAAGCTCCCGCTACTCTGCCGCGCATATTATGCGTCTCGTGACCACCCTGGCATGCCAGTACAATGCCCAAAACGATGAATATATGCCCACACGAATCCCCACCCTCTAATACATTAAAGTGAGAACTACTTCTCAGTTCTCTCACTCTTCTGCGGCCCTGACAAAAATTCTATTGCAGACGTTAATGGCTTGTTTCACGATAAGTAGAACGTTCTACTATAACGTTATACCCAACATAAACAGGGTTATTAAAAGCACGCACGAAGAGGCGTCTATCCGGGGGAAATCAGTATGAGTCTGATATCGAGTGTCGTTAAATCGCTTTCTAAACTGTCGATGATAGGCCGCGCGCTGATGCTGCCCATCTCGCTACTGCCTGCGGCCGGTCTGTTGCTGGCGTTCGGGGATAAATTCCACCTGCCGTTGATGATGAACGCAGGCGGCATTATTTTCGACAACCTGCCGATGCTGTTTGCTATCGGCTCCGCCGTCGGTCTGGCGTCCGAATCCGGCATCGCGGCGCTGTCTGCCGCGGTCTCCGTCTTTGTGACCAACATTACCATCAGTACCGTGCTCGGTATCACGCCGGAAATGGCGGGACAAGGTGGGAAATATGCGATGGTGGTCGGCATTCCGACTCTGCAAATGGGCGTCTTTGGCGGCCTGATTTGCGGTATCCTCGCCGCGTGGTGCTATAACCGCTTCCACAAAATGCAGCTGCCGGAGTTCCTTGGATTCTTCTCCGGCAAACGCTTTGTCGCCATTGCAACCGCCTTGCTGTCGTTTATTCTCGGTCTGCTTCTGCCGTATATCTGGCAGCACATTCAGGCAGGCATCGACGCGCTGTCGGTAGTGATCAACGGCGATAACCAGGCGGTATCGACCTTTATCTTCGGGCTGGTTGAGCGCGCGCTGATTCCGCTGGGCCTGCACCACATCTGGTATCCGTCATTCTGGTACTCCTTCGGCGATTACACCACCCACGCAGGCCAGGTGATTCACGGCGACCAAACCATCTGGTTCAAAATGCTGGAAGAAGGTGTGAAATCCTTCAGCAGCGATACTTACCAGAACGCCGGTAAGTTTATGCAGGGCGAGTTCCCGCTGATGCTGTTCGCGCTGCCTGCGGCGTGCCTGGCGATGTACCACGAAGCGCACACGAAAAATAAAAAAATCGCCGCCGGGATTCTGTTCTCCGCCGCGCTAACCTGTTTCCTCACCGGGATCACCGAGCCGGTTGAGTTCACCTTTATCTTCGTGGCGCCCATTCTTTACGTCTTCAACGCCATTATGGCGGGCCTCTCCTACATGGTGATGTACCTGCTGCACGCGCACATTGCCAAATCGTTCTCCGCCGGGCTTATCGACTATATCTCGTTTGGCATTCTGCCGTCGTTTAACGGCTATCAGACGAACTTCCTGAACGCGATTATCGTCGGCGTGCCGATGGGGCTGATTTACTACTTCACCTTCCGTTTCGTGATTCGCCGTTTTGACGTCAAAACGCCGGGCCGTACCGAAACCACGGTGAGCGCTAACGATAAAACCGATGAAGATCTGGCAACGGAAATTATCAGCCTGCTGGGCGGCGAGCAGAATATCGCCTCCGTGGGCTCGTGCATTACCCGTCTACGCCTGGAAGTGTCGGATAAAGACTCAGTGGATAAAGATGGTCTGAACAATATCGGTGCGCGCGGCGTCGTTTTCGTCGGTGATAACGGTATTCAGGTGATTTTTGGCGCCAGAGCGCAATTTATCGCGCAAACCATGTCGACGATGATTGGCAAATAATCATAAGATTGTCGCCGGTTGGAGGTCCCATCCCTGATGGGCACCTCCTTGTTTTCTGCGGATATTCACGATGGTCCAGGGAGCACTTTTGAAGAAGGTCAGCATAATTGATGTCGCGAAGCGCGCGGGCGTCTCGGTTTCTACCGTGTCGCTGGTGCTACGCCAGAAAGGAAAAATCTCCGATGCGACCATCGAAAAAGTGCAGGCTGCTATCCACGAGCTGGGCTACGTCCACAACGTGGCGGCCGCCAACCTCCGGGCCAATACCTCCAATTTGATCGGCCTGATTCTGCGCGACTTTAGCGACAGCTTCTCCATCAAAGTGATGGCCAGCATTGTCCAGGAGCTGGAAGCTCAGGGTTACATGGTGTTCCTCGGCCAGCCGCTTAACGAGCACGAACATCTTGAACGCTGCCTCCTGTCGTTTAAACAGCAGGGCGTCGCTGGCGTTATCTATCTGGCATCGGATGTGCGTCGCGATACGCTGCCCGCACAAATTCGCCAATGCCCATTACCGCTGGTCGTCGTCTCACAGTCTCCCATCAAAGAAAAGTGCAACCTGGTGATGCGTGATAACCAACAGGCGGCCAGCCTGGCAACTCGCTATCTGCTGGAGCGCGGCCACCGCTACATCGCCTACCTCGGCGGCCAGGAACACGATCTGATTCGCCAGCAGCGGCTGGTCGGTTTTCGCAGCACCCTCACCCGCCTCGGCATTGCGACTCGCGACGAATTCAGCCCCGCCTGCGGCGATGATACGTACGCCGCCAGCGTCGCGACGCGTCAGCTGCTGGAAAACAATAACGCCATTACCGCCCTGTTGTGTCATTCACCGGACGCAATGATCGGCTGTATCGATGGAATTCATAAGGTGGGGCGCACCGTGGGGAAAGATGTCTTTTTAACCCAGCAGGTGGCTCTGATCGGCTTTGAAGACATGTTGCACATCAACCTGACCTCGCCGTCATTTACCTACGTCTCCTCAGCCAGCGAAGAGACCGGGCGTCAGGCCGCGACGCTGATGATCCGTAAATTGCGCGAGCCAACATTACAAAATCAGGCGATTACGTTGTCGGGCCAACTGGTGCCGCGCGAGTCTGCCTGAACCACGTTCACCAGCCAATCCAGCCTCGCCGCGTTTTCCGGCGACATCACGAGCCCGCACTGGACGTACAGGGCGGCTTCATCAATGGGGCGGAAAACCACGCCCTGGCGCTGAATCGCAGCAAAAGATTCGGGAAACAAACTCAGCCCTTCTCCGCGGGCAATACGCGCCAGCAGCACGTCATGTTCCAGCGGCTCTTCAATACAGGCGGGCAGGTAACCCGCCCGGCGGAAAATGTCGCGAGTAAAGTCAAAGAAGGCGGGGTTACGTTCGCGCTTGAACCAGAATAACGGTCGGCCGTTCAGCGCGCTGAGCATCAGCCTATTCTGCTTCGACTCGGGCCATTGTTCCGGCAACGCCGCAATCAACGGCTCCTGTCGGCTAAGAGGCATCAGGCTTAACCCTGGGGTTTCCAGCGGCAGCGCCACCAACGCAGCATCCAGTTTTCCGCGGCGCACCTGACGCACCAGCTCTGGTGAACCGTGCCGCACAACGTGCAGTGTCTCCACCTGGGCCGCCAGCACGGTTTCCAGCGTGGCAAAAACGCCCTGCTCAAATGCGGTGGTCAATCCAATGCGTAGCGATGACGCGCCAGCCTGAGCGAGCCGGCTCAGGGCATCATAGGTTTCATCCTGCTGCGCCAACAGAGGGCGAATAATCGCCAGCACCTGTCGCCCTTCAGCCGTTAACGTCAGCCCTTTAGTATGCCGGACAAAAAGCGTTACCCCCAGCCGTTCTTCAAGCTGGCGAATGTGACGGCTCAGCGGCGGCTGCGACATATACAGCCTTTCCGCCGCACGACGCATATTGTTCTCTTCCGCCACCACGGCAAAGTAGCGCAGCAGCCGGATATCCAGCGCGTGCAAAGGGGATGTAGTCATACCGAAAAGGTATCACGGAATCGGTATTATCCAAATGATTCTGCGCGCTCTATCCTCTCGCCATACGCTAACAAACGAGGTGATGATGATGGATTCAGAACGCTATATAACCGGTCAGAAAATGCTGCAACAGGTTGATGGGAAAGGGGGAGAGGCCGTCGTGAATAGCCTGAAGGATATCGCACCGGACTTCGCCCGCTATCTGCTTGAGTTCCCGTTTGGCGATATTTATGCGCGCCCGGGGCTGGACCTGCGCAGCCGGGAAATCGCCACCGTCGCCGCGCTGACCGCCATGGGTAACGCCGCGCCGCAGCTCAAAGTGCATATCGCCGCTGCGCTGCACGTTGGCTTAACGCAGGAAGAAATTATTGAAGTGATTATGCAGATGGCGGTTTATGCGGGATTTCCGGCGGCGCTCAACGGCCTGTTCGCCGCAAAAGAGGTTTTTGCGGCGAACGGCAAACGCTAGTTACAGCAACTGCGCCAGACGATTAATATCCGACTGAATGGCCCCGGCGGTCACGTCGCGACCGGCACCCGGCCCACGAATCACCAGCGGATTATCGCGATACCAGCGGCTTTCAATGGCAAAGACGTTATCACACGGTAGCAGCGAGGCCAGCGGATGTTCCTGACGCACCGCTTCGACGCCGACGCGCGCTTTGCCGTTGGCGTCGAAACGCGCCACATAACGCAGCACCAGCCCCATTTCCTGAGCGGCTTCCAGACGCTGCAACATCTGCTCGTTCAGCTCATCGCCGTTCTCAAAGAAATGGTCGATTGAGCCTTCTTCACAGTGCGCCGGCACCAACGATTCCACGCGAACCTGGTCCGGCTCAATGTCATAGCCCGCCTCACGCGCCAGAATCACCAGCTTACGCATCACATCCTTACCGGAGAGGTCGACACGCGGGTCCGGCTCGGTCAGCCCCTGCTGCCAGGCCTGATCGACAAGGTCGGTAAACGGCACAGTGCCATCAAACTGCAGGAACAGCCAGGAGAGCGTGCCGGAGAAGATACCGCTGATCGCCAGAATGCTGTCGCCGCTTTCAATCAGGTCGCGCACGGTATGGTTAACCGGCAGACCCGCGCCTACGGTGGCGTTATACAGCCAGTGACGGCCGGTTTTTTCAAACGCGTCGTGAATCTGGCGATATTTATCGCTGCTGCTGGCCCCGGCCAGTTTGTTGGCGCTGATCACGTGGAAACCGTGGCTGGCAAAATCGAGATACTGATCGGCCAGCTGTTCGCTGGCGGTGACATCCAGTACCACCAGGTCGTCGTATGGATGGGCGCGCATCCACAGGAACAGCGACTCTTCGTCCTGCTCAACGGCTTCATCGTCAAAGAAAGCCAGCGCGCGGCTGGCGTCCAGCCCTTCATAGCTCAGCAGGCTGCGGCGGCTATCCACCACGCCTGCCAACACAAATTCAAAACCGGTTCGCGCCGATAGCGTCGTCTGCTCACGGGCAAACAGTTCCAGCCAGCGGGAACCGATATTCCCTTTGCCGAACAGCACCAGGCCAATGCGTTTTTCGGCGCGGAAAATCGACTGGTGCAGCCCCTGAATCAGGCTTTCCGTCGGGCCAGCACGCAGTACGGCGACCAGGCTGATGCCCTCTTCCGACTGCCAGGTAAATTCGACCGGCTGCCCCTTAAGCTGTTGCCAGAAACGGTGGCAGTGCAGCGGGTTGCGGGTGACGCCCGCACCAACCATCGCCACCAGCGCCAGCCCCTGTCGCAGGCGTAGCTCGCCCGGCAGACCCGCTTCATCGAGAATTTTCAGCGCGCTGTCGACCACTTCCGAGGTATAGCAGAACTGCAGCAGACGATGATCCGCGTGCACGCCAACCGCCAGCGGACGAATCTGCGCGCGTTTGAGTATCTGGTCGATCTCCTTATGCGCCAGCTTAAAGTCCTGGCTAGCCGGAACGCGGAATTCGATTAAACAGACATCATCATGACTGGTGACAATCCGCGCGCCGGTACCGGAAGCCAGCACGCGTTCGATGCGCGTGGACCCTTGATCCGGCGTGTAGCTACAGCGCAATTGCAGATCGATATCGCTGCCGGAAACCGGCTGTAAGGTACGCGCGTGCAGCACCGGAGCGGCCAGACGCGCCAGTTCACTGGCTTCATCCAGACGCAGCAGCGGCAGCAGACAAGCATCTTTCACTTTACGCGGATCGGCGCTGTACACGCCTGCCACGTCGCTCCAGATGGTAACGCGGGAAACACCCGCCAGCGCGCCAATCTGGGTGGCGGAATAGTCGGAACCGTTACGCCCCAACAGTACGGTTTCACCCGCGTTATTACGGCTGATAAAACCGGTCACCACCAGACGTTTACCCGGATGCTGCGCCATCAGCTGTTGTAACAGAGGGTATGACAATCCTTCATCCACCTGCGGCTGCGCGCTACGTTCGGCACGCAGGAACGCGCGGGCATCGAGCCAGGCAGCGTCCAGACCTTGCAGCTTGAGGACTTCCGCCATCAGGCGCGCCGACCACAGTTCACCGTGGCCGACCACTTCCGCGTACACCGCGTCGTTGACGCCGTTATCCAGCAGCCCGGCTAACCGCTCCAGGTCATGAATAAAGTCGGCAATCATGCCATCGGCAATCTCGGCGGGCAGCAGGCCGCTAATCAGATCGGACTGATAGCGGCGCAGCGTCTGCTGAACCTGATGCGCAGAGAGGCGATCGGTCTGACTGAGCTTCAGCCAGTTGATCAGCTGGTTGGTGGTGCTACCGGCGGCGGAAACCACCATCATATCGCCTGGCTGAGAGTACTCCGCCATAATGCCGGCAACACGCAGGTAACACTTCACATCCGCCAGACTACTCCCACCAAATTTATGCAGCTGACGCTCTTTCGCCCCTGCCTGCGCAATCACACTCATATTTACCCCTGTGCTGCGATCCGGAATCCATTTTCCAGATCGGCAATTAAGTCTTCGCTATCTTCAATACCGGTTGAGATGCGTAATAGCGTCTCAGAAATCCCCGCAGCGGCGCGCGCTTCCGGCGCCATGCCCGCATGGGTCATGGTAGCCGCATGCGAGATCAGGCTCTCTACCCCGCCCAGCGATTCCGCCAGGGTGAACAACGACAGCCCGCTCAGGAAGCGGCGCAGCGTTTGCTCGTCGCCGTTTAGCTCGAAGCTGAGCATCGCGCCAAACCCTTTCTGCTGGCGGGCGGCAATTTCGTGGCCCTGGTTTTCCGGCAGAGAAGGATGATACAGCTTTTTCACCAGCGGTTGGGTTTTCAGGAAGTCGACAATCGCATACGCGTTACGCTGCGCCACTTCCATACGCGGAGAGAGCGTACGCAGGCCGCGCAGCAACAGGTAGCTGTCGAACGCGCTGCCGGTGACGCCGATATTATTCGCCCACCATGCCAGTTCTGTGACGGTATCCGGATCTTTAGCAATCACCACGCCCGCCACTACGTCGGAGTGGCCGTTGAGGTATTTGGTGCAGGAGTGCAGCACCAGATCGGCGCCAAGCGCCAGCGGGTTTTGCAGCGCCGGGCTTAAGAAGGTGTTATCCACCACGCTCACCGCGCCCGCCTCACGTGCCAGCTGGCAGATTTTCGCAATATCGACCACGCGCAGCAGCGGGTTGCTCGGGCTTTCGACCAGCACCAGCTTCGGTTTTTCCGCCAGCGCCGCTTTTAAGGCTTCATCATTGCCCTGATCGACAAACAGCACGCGATAGCAGCCGCGTTTTGCCAGGCTATCAAACAGACGGTAGCTGCCGCCGTAGCAGTCGTGCGGCGCCACCAGCAGATCGCCAGGTTTCAGAAAGACGGTGGTCACCAGGTGAATCGCCGACATGCCCGTATTGGTCATCACGGCGCCCGCGCCGCCTTCCAGCTCAGCCAGCGCGCGCTGCACGACGTCACGCGTCGGGTTGCCGCGACGCGAGTAGTCATGCGCGCGCGGTTCGTTAAAGCCGGTAAAGTTATAGGTACTGGAAAGATGAATCGGCGGGACAACACAACCATACTGCTCGTCGTCATTTAATCCGCTACGCACTGCGATGGTGGCCTGTTTACGGGTCATGAGGATTCGTTCCTGGCAAGGTCTGTGAAAAGTCAGACCCCAGAGTAAACATTGTTGCCATAGCCGTCAATACATCTAGACATCTAAACCTCTTTGCGTATAGATTGAGCTATTGGCAAATAGCCGTTAAAATTATATGCATTAGCGCACATCTGCGAAGGCGAAGCGCGTGTCAGCGCAAGGCCACTACGGTACACTACGCGCGATCATGGCCCTGAACCGGCCTGTTAACTAATGACTAGAGGATTAAAGGTATCTCATGGCTGAATGGAGCGGCGAATATATCAGCCCATACGCTGAGCACGGTAAGAAGAGTGAGCAAGTAAAAAAAATTACGGTTTCCATTCCTCTGAAGGTGTTGAAGATCCTCACCGATGAACGCACGCGTCGTCAGGTGAACAACCTGCGTCACGCCACCAACAGCGAACTGCTGTGTGAAGCGTTCCTGCATGCTTTTACCGGTCAACCGTTACCTAACGATGAAGACCTGCGGAAAGAGCGCAGCGATGAAATTCCGGAAGCGGCGAAAGAAATTATGCGTGAGCTGGGAATTGACCCGGAGACGTGGGAATATTGATTCGCTGAAGAAGCCGGGAAACGTTAATGTTTCCCGGCTTTTTTATTGTCAGCGAACGTTACTTCACCTCGTACTCCGGCCATGGTCGCGCGGCTATAAACTGCGCCACCGCATCGCGGTCGGGAATCGCCGAAAGCGCCCCTTTCTGCGTTGTCGCCAGTGCGCCACAGGCGCTGGCTTGCGCCATCGCGCGATGTAACTGCGTGATATCGTCAGGCATCCCTTGCTGTGCAAGGCTGGCGAGCAGGCCCGCCATAAACGCATCGCCCGCCCCCGTCGTATCCACACTCTCAACGACATAACCGCTGAAGTGCACAACGTTCCCCTGGTACAAAACCATCGCCCCCTGCGCGCCGTAAGTCACCACTTTGAGCGTCGCCGGATAGGCCTCCAGCCCAGTAATGGCTTCGGCAAAACTCTGGGACTGGGTTAACCAATACCACTCCTCTTCCGAGAGCTTCAGGATATCGGCCTGACGGGCAAAGTGGCGCACGGTTTCCAGCATGCTTTCGGGGTCGGGCCACATTTGCTCACGCAGATTGACGTCAAAACTCAGCAGACCATGCTGCTGTTTAATACCCACAATCGCCTGCGCCAGCGTATCGCGGCAGGCCGGCGCCACCAGCGCCAGCGAGCAAAAGTGCAGGATATCCGCGCCAAACTCAGGGAGCGCCTGCGCCGACAAGAACTGATCGGCGGAGGGATTCACCAGGAAGGTGAAATCCCGCTCGCCGCCTTTACCGAGCGACACCACCACCGTGCTGGTGCGGTGCTGGTCATCCAGCTCCATTGCCTGCGTGTTGACGCCATACTCCCGCAGCGTCTGCTGCAAAAGATGGCCGAAAGGATCGTCACCCACCCGCCCAATAAAACCGCTGCGGCAACCTAATCGCGCGGCCCCCGCCGCGACGTTTACCGGCGCGCCGCCGGGGCAGGCCTCATAGCGCCTGTCGCCAATGGGAAGCAGATCGGCCACTGCATCGCCTAGCGCCCAGATATTCATCATGCTTCTTCCTCCGGTTATTTATCCAGGGGCCAATAGCCGCCGCTGTGCAGCGTGGCTCGCCCGTTGCTGGCGAACAGCGCCAGTTCACGTTGCCCTTCCAGCGGATAAATGCGGCTACTTAAGCAGGCCTCACCGTCATTCACGAAAACTTCCACGGAGGAACGATCGATAAATATCCGCAACGACAGACGATCGCCCGCCGGTAACGCGATGCTGCGCGTCCCTTCCAGCGCGAATTGCGGATAGCGGCGCTCCAGCGTCAGCCGCTGCGCCTGAGTATCAACAGCGATCCGCAAGCCATCGCCTAACGCGAGGCCGTAGTTTTCCGCCGTCGCGTTTTTCATCGACCACACCAGTTCCAGCTCAATCGCCTCAGCGTCATCCACGATGTGTGAACGTTGATTGTGCAACTGCTGCGCCAGCAGCGGGTAATAACTGCCGCGCAGCGTCGCCACCTCTTCGGCGGGAACCATCTGCAGGCGGTTATCTGCGCCGAGACGAATTTCACGCGGCAGAGAGAGCATCCCCACCCAGCCATCCTGCTGTTCCGGCATCGGCGATTCCCACATATCCAGCCAGCCGATCACGATGCGGCGGCCATCCGGCGTCAGGAAGCTTTGTGGGGCATAAAAATCGTGCCCGTGGTCCAGCTCAATGAATTCGCCATCGGTCGAAAACGGCTGCCCCGGCTGCCAGTCGCCAATCAGATAGCCGCTCTGGAACAGATTGCGGTTGCGATAACCTTCCGCCGCCAGCCCCTGCGGTGAAAACATCAGTATCCGCTTCCCGTTGAGCGTGAAGAAGTCCGGACACTCCCACATATAGCCCATGCCTTCCTGCGCTTCGGCCAACACGCCCTCTTCTTGCCACTGACGCAGATCGGCGGAGCTGTACAGGCGCACCTGCCCGGTATCGCCAACGCGCGAACCGACAATCAGGTACCAGGTATCGCCTTCACGCCAGACTTTCGGATCACGGAAGTGATGCAACCCGGCGGGAGTATCAATAATCTGTCCCTGACGTTCAAAATGAATCCCGTCGCGGCTGGTCGCCAGGCACTGCACCTGGTAGAGATTATCGTCACTGCCCGGATCGCCATGAAACTTATGCCCGGTGTAGATCAGCGCCAGCGTGTCGCCGTCGACCACCGCTGAGCCGGAGAAACAGCCGTCTTTATCCTCAGGGCCTTCCGGCGCCAGCGCCACCGGCAGATGCTCCCAGTGCACCAGGTCTTTACTCCGCGCATGCCCCCAGTGCATTGGCCCCCACTGGGTTGAGTAGGGATGATGCTGATAAAACGCGTGGTACCAGCCGTCGAACCACACCAGTCCGTTAGGGTCATTCATCCACCCGGCGCGCGCGGCAAGGTGATAGCGCGGATACCAGCGCGGATTCAGCGTGGCGCTGCGTTTCTCGAGTTCCTGTTCAGCATGGGCAATTGAAAATGTCATATTCTTCACTCTTGTTCAGACAGCAGAAGATTGTGTCAGCAGCGGATCGGAAGCCGGCTTGCTGGCGCGTAATAGGAAGATGGAAATAAAGGTGGTGCAGAACACCAGCGCTCCCATAAACAGGTAGGATTCGGCAAAGCCATATTTTTCATAGCTATAGCCCGCAAGCGGTGACAGTACGGTGGCGATAACCGAGCTGGTGCAAGCAAACCCGACCAGGTACAGCGTTGAGGAGAGGCGCTTATCAAAGTTGGCGCTGTTGTATTTGAAGATGGAGACCAGCAGTACCGGCAGCTCAACGCCGTGCAGCAACTTGGTGATGGAGATCAGCAACGGCCCCTCAACCAGCCCGGAAGACACCATGCGCAAGGCCATGATCATCCCTGCAAAAATCAGCCCGTTTTTCGCGCCAATGCGATTAACCAGCCACGGCGCGCAGAACATCCCTGCCGCTTCAAGGAAGACCTGGAACGAGTTCAGATAGCCATACATCGCATTCCCTTCCTGCAGCGTCGGGAACTGTGAGGAGAAGTAGACCGGGAATTGCTGATCGTAGACGCCATAAATGCAGGTTCCGACCACGAAAAAGACCAGGGCCCAGAAGCGCGGCAGCGTCAGCAGACGCAGGGCATCTTCCAGCTTAATGTTGCTCTTCTCGCCCTCTGTTGAAAGCGCCTGCGTATCACCCGGTACTGATAGACGAACCAGCAGGAAGAAAAAAACCAGCCCCGAGCAGCTTGCCACCGCAAAGTTAAGCTGCGGGTTGATGTTAAATAGCAATCCGGCAAAGAAGGTGGCGACGGCCCATCCCAGCGACCCCCACATCCGCGCTTTGCCAAACTCGAAATGCGTCTGGCGCGCCACGCGCTCAGTGTAAGACTCCAGCACACCGATCCCGCCGTTAAAGGTCAGCCCAATGTAGAGGCCGCCAAAAAGGCTGCCAATCAAGATGTTGATTTTCAGAAGGTAGCCAAAGAGCAAATATGCCGGGCCGGAGAGAATGAGCAGTACGGTGATATACCAGAGTAGGTGTTTGCGAAGGCCTAACTTGTCCTGAATAAAACCGTAGCAGATCTGCGCAAACAGCGCGGAAACCGACAGAACGGAGAAAATAATGCCCGTATCGCCAGGCTGTAGCCCCACCTCCTGGTGCAGCCAGATAGAGAGCAGCGAACCTGAAGAGGACCAGGTGACAAAAAAGAAAAACAGCAAGGCGCTAAGTAACAAGTAACTGCTGGAGTGATGTTCTTTCATCATAGCAATCTCATCGTGGGTTAACGCCATAATGGTAACGTTAACAAAAAGCGATTCTCATGTCATTTTGCTGCGATATCCGATGTTAATCACAAAAGTTAACGTTAACATTATAAAAATAAGATCATGATCAACTATTTCCTGCCATAACGGGGAAGTAGAGTACGCTAGAATAACGCGCTATCCTTTTACATCAGTAAGTTAGTGGTTCTGTTGCAATCGTGGAGTCTGAAATATGGCATCTTTAAAAGATGTAGCGAAGCTGGCGAACGTCTCCCTGATGACGGTTTCCCGCGCCCTGAACAGCCCGGAGCGGCTCAAGCCGGAAACGCTGGCTCGCGTACAATCCGCTATTGCCCAAACGAACTATGTCCCCGATCTCTCCGCTAAACGTATTCGTGGCGCGCACGATACGCCGAAAACTATCGGCGTACTGGCATTGGATACGGTCACCACGCCCTTCTCGGTCGAGATCACGCTGTCGATTGAAGAGACCGCGCGCGCGCACGGCTGGAACAGTTTCGTGGTGAATATGTTTTCTGACGATAGCCCGGAGGCGATTGTCGACCTGTTACTCTCACACCGTCCCGGCGGTATTATTTACACCACCATGGGCCTACGTCAGGTGCCCGTTCCCGCCAAGCTGCTCACTCTGCCGTGCGTGCTGGCAAACTGTGAAAGCCTGAACGATCCGGTCGCCAGCTTTATTCCGGACGATGAACAAGGGCAATATGAAGCGGTGAAGGGGCTGCTGGCGGCAGGGTATACCCGCCCGCTGTGCCTGCATCTGCCGGAAAATCATCTGGCTACCGTACGCCGCCGACAGGGGCTGGAGCGCGCCTGCCGCGAAGCGGGTATTAACCCTGATACGCTGACGCATTACTACATGGAGTACGGCGATGCGCACTACCGCGATATGCCGTCCAGAGTACTGGCGCATATCAAGCAGGGTAAACCCCAGTTTGATTCGGTAATTTGCGGTAACGATCGCATCGCGTTTATGGTTTACCAGACGCTGCTGGCGCAAGGGTTGAAGATCCCGCAGGACGTTGCGGTATTGGGTTACGACAATATGGTAGGCATTGGCGATCTGTTCCTGCCGTCGCTGTCGACGGTGCAGTTACCGCACTACGAGATTGGCCGACTCAGCGCGCTGCATATCATCAATGGCGACAAACATCGCAAGACGGTCCGCGTCGCCAGCCCGTGGTTACCCGGAGAATCGATATAAAAAAACCGCCGTCAGGCGGTTTTTTTGGAATTTTTTCAGCGAATTAGAAGCGAGTCACTTCAGGATGCAGCTCAGACATTGAGATCAGGTAGGAAACAAAAACGTTTTTGATTGCAGTCAGCATAGTCACACCTTTACCCATAGTTATTTTGTGGTCGTTTGATGGACAAATAATAAGCTTATCCGGCTGGCTGTGCAATATTTTTGTGACGCTCATCACAAAAAATCTTGTTTGACTGACTTCAGATAAACGAAAGGCGAGAGATTGCTCCCTCGCCTTTCGTTTCACATACGCAGATTACTTACTTATCCCATTGAATTTGTTCAATGTCTCTTCCATTTTCAGCGTTTCTTTACGGTTAAGTGGATAGAAATAAATCAAAATGACTGCCGCCAGGAACAAACATAAAGCTGGCAGAAGGTTCGCCATTGTGTAGATATTTTCCTGCACGATGCTGGTTTGCACGGCGCCGCCCGTCGATGAAGACTGATAGCCAATAATCGCCAGCATAAACCCGCCAATCGCCCCGGCGCATGCCTGGCCAATCTTACGGGCAAAGAAGTTCACACCATACACAGTGCCATCTTCGCGATCGCCGGTTACATACTGGTGATAGTCGCATACGTCGGTCATAAACGCCCAAATCATCAGGTTGAACAAGCCCGCGCCCAACGTCGCCAGGAACAGGAAAATCAGATAAATTTTCGCGTCCGTAATGTGGATGAAGTACATCAGCACATACATGACGACCGCAAAAAGCAGCGCACCGACACTGGCCTCTTTTTTACCGAACCGTCTGGTGAGCCACGATGCCGATGGCGCTAACAAAACCAGCGAACCAAAGGTAAACAGCAGCGCGATAGACATCGCCTCTTTATTGTGGAAATAGTCATTAAACAGGTAAGTCATGTTGGTGCCGGAAAGGCCCTGATTAATCACAATAAGCAGATCCACAACGACTAAAACAATCAGCGCCTTATTACGTGCCAGCCCCTTCAGCAGTACAGAAACGGGCATGCTCTCTTTTCTTTCCACCCGTACGCGTTCCGTCGTTAAGTGACAGGTCAGGCTTAAAAAGATAAAACCCAGCACTGCACAACCGATGGCAATCCAGAAAAAGTGTTGCCCGGAAATCACCTGGCTGCCGTCCACCAGCGTGGTGTACATCAGGATCGGAATGAAAAAACCGGTGGCCCCGCCGCCAATCGCCGAACCAACGCTGCGGTAAGTTGACAGCGATACCCGGTCTTCCGGATTAGAACTAATCGCCGCAGACATGGCGCCATAAGGAATACTGACGGTCGATAACAAAGAACCGTAAACAAAATAGGAGCAGCAGATATAGATAATTTTTGCCGTATAGGAAAAATCATGCACAAACGGCAGGAACAGAACCACGGCAATAATGCAGAACGGATACTTCATGCGACGTACCCAAGGGTTAAAACGCCCATGAGCGGTCAGTTTTGAGGTATCACATAAACGCCCAACGCCAACATCCACAAACGCATCAAAAAGTTTGGTCACAAAATAGAGTGACCCGACAATCACGCCGGAAACGCCGATGACGTTGGTGTAATAAATCATTAAGAAACTATTGACTAACCCGAGGATGAAACAGGTTCCCAGGTCGCCACATAAATAACCGATTTTATCTCTGAATCCGAAAGGTCTGACGGCAATATTTTGATTGCTTCCAACCCGGGTTCCATCATTAGACATGATGTCAATTCCTTAGACACATTATTCACACAAGCTATACGTATATTCTGATACTTACCGCAATAAACGAAACTGGAGAATATTAATGATTAGAAGTTATAACCTAAACCAATACGGTAGCGAGTCTGGCGATCGTCAGTCGTGGAGGTATTATATCCGGATGAGACATTGCCAACTTCAATAAATGGAATCCAGGAGTTAATGTTATAAGCGACGCGGAAGTTATATTCATAATCCTCTTTGCCGTTATTGTAGAGATCTTCGCTATCCGCCACTTTATAAATGCCGTTAAGCTCAAACATCCAGTTATCGATGTTATAGCCGAGCCAAGCTTCTGGACGGTAGACGGTGCGGTCATCGCGCCCATCGCCGTTACGACGGGCGTACTCAGTACGGTAGCGAAAAGCCGTCCACCAGTTATCATTGATGTTGTACTGTACGCGAATATAAGGCTTATAGATTGCCATATCGTCGCCCGTCTCAACGGCAATGCCCGGTTGCCAAATAAATCCTTGCCATTCAAACTGGTAGCTAGCCGTATACTCTGCGCTGTTAGATTCCATATTGTTCAGCGCATGATTGGACTCTTTGTCATCCGAACGTGACACCGCTTCTACCGCGACACCAAATCCGGTTGCAAAACGGTTCGACATATAGACACGGTCGTAATTCCGGCCATCATCATAGTACTCATGACGATAGTCCACGTACCCTGCATGCGCCGCACAGGATAACAAAGGGAGCAGTAAAAATGCGTATTTCTTCATTGCAATCACTCTTAAAATATCAGCAAGATGTCCAATTAACTCTGTTTTTAAACAAAGAAAAGGATGTTTAGTAGTATTTTTGTCACCCTGAAATTCTATTTTGCAATGTATAGAAACACCTTTTCATTACTGCCATCAAAGATTAATAAATGGCAAAAAACTAAAGGTAAATGAGATGCAGATCACCAATAAAAACCATTACCAGGATAAATAAGAAAACATTTAAAAACCTCTTTAATGAACAGCCGATCAGAGCGGAACCGAGCAGCAGCACAAAGCAGGATTAAAGCACAAAGGCTACGATATATCAAAGGGACCCAGCATTTATGAGAGTTTCACCTACAGAGGCAGCGAC
>NZ_CBDKZX010000047.1:0-32077 GCF_965301105.1 Kluyvera sp. | reverse complement strand
TTTTATACCCATAAGGGAGTACCTGAAATGAATGCATAGAAGGCTAATTATTTGTGCAGAAAGTGCATTTTTTCTACCCGAAAAATAATTTCCAAAGCTCCCAAAAGTGCATATTTAATTTATAAAAATGAATATTTCACTTTGGGAAGAGACGCTATATTTTATTCCGTTATGACTGACTCATTTTGTGAGTCATTACTTGCGTAGATGAGGCGCTACCTGCATTTCCAGTCATTGAGACAGGCAGCGCCAGGAGAAAAGACTTAAAGATAACTGATGGTCACTTCCTGAAGATGAGGATTCCCCGGCAGCGTGCGGCGATCGATTCGGCTGATGACCTTAAATGGCGTACTGGACGTTGTCGACATCGCGACATGCTGTTCATGAATGGCGCCGTCACGGTAGCAGGCAATCTGCAAACCCTGGCCCGATGGCGAGACGTTACAGCCCCCTTCGACCACCTGACCGATAAAATGAATGGTGCCGGAGTTTGACCGACTCTGCGCTTGCGCCACACCGGATAACGCCAGGCTTAACAGCGACAGACATACTACAGGTACTATTTTCTTCATACTTCCCCCACTTCCTGTGAGAATGAATCCGCATCATCTACTCTCATTGATGCAGCTCGTTTTGCCTCCTGGCACTCTCATTTTTCATGAGAATCAGGCTAATCACTATAGCGTACGTCCTCATCAGAATTGAATCCGTCATTTGTCGTATTCATAAGCGTTAATATCTAGCCAATACAATTCATTTTAAGAATATCCTTAGCCATATATAAGGGTAAAAAAGAATGCTGAGGAATATTGAGGATTGCATATACGCTTTATTATGTTAGGGTAAGTTATTGTTGCTAACACAACCCGGAGAGATTAATCGTCCTACCATCCTTTATTTCCACCTTTTATCCAAGCGGGAATAATATGCCACCTCTGGCTTAACACGCGAAAATAACAAGGTTATTATTATGCAAACAACAACTCTGCGCACCCTCACGCTGGCTGCGTTATTCACCTCCCCCACTCTTTTTGCCGCGGACCTTCCCGGCAAAGGCATTACCGTTCACCCCGTGCAAAGTACCCTACCGGAAGAAACGTTCCAGACCGAGATAATCAACCGCGCGCTGAAGCAGCTAGGCTATGATGTCACCCCGATTGAAGAGGTGGAGTACAACGTCGCCTATACGGCGATTGCGGCCGGTGATGCGACCTTCATGGCCGCCAACTGGCTGCCGATGCAGCAGGATATGTATGACGCCAGCGGCGGCGATCGGAAATTCTACCGTCAGGGTACTTATATTAGTAACGCCGCCCAGGGTTATATGATCGATAAAAAAACTGCAGAGAAATATAACATTACAGATATTTCTCAGCTAAAAGATCCTGAACTCGCGAAATTATTTGATGCCAACGGCGACGGTAAAGCGGATTTAGCCGGCTGTAATCCCGGCTGGGTTTGTGGCTCGGTGATTGATACGCAAATAAAAGCTTATGGGCTCAGTAATACGGTTACACAGAATCAGGGGAATTATGCCGCGATTATTGCTGACACCCTCGCCCGTTATAAAGCAGGCAAGCCGGTGCTCTATTATACCTGGACGCCCTATTGGGTCAGTGATGAACTGAAGCCGGGTAAAGATGTGGTCTGGCTAACCGTCCCCTTCTCTGCTAACCCGGGCTCGCTGAAAGATCAGAATACCGAACTGCCGAACGGCAAGAACTACGGTTTTGCGGTCAACAACGAGTACATCGTCGCCAATAAAGCCTGGGCGGAGAAAAACCCCGCCGCGGCGAAACTGTTTGCTATCGCGAAGCTGCCGCTGGCGGACGTCAATGCGCAGAATCAGCTAATGCATAAAGGGGAGTCGACCGCTGCGGATATCCAGCGTCATGTAGACGGCTGGATCCACGCCCACCAGCAGACGTTTGACGGCTGGATAAAGCAGGCGCTGGCAGCGCAGTAAGCAGTCAACGCCCGGCCTCGCCAACGCGGGCCGGGCGGCTTACTTACTCCATCACGCGCGCGCGCTTGATGCGGTTTTCTTCCTCAGCCTGCGCGGATTCCACCAGCGTAAAGTTGAAGCTCACCTCCGTGTGCGGCTGGTGAATATCGCGTTCCTGCGCCAGCTTGTCGTCGGTAATTTTGACCGGATCGGCAATCAGTTCTTCGCGGGTGGCAAAGGCGAAGTCATCCCACAGGTAGGCGTCGCCGTTGAGGTTAATTTGCGTCGTCAGGTGTTTATAGCCCGGCGCCGAGACGAAGAAATGCACGTGCGCCGGACGATTACCGTGACGACCAAGCTGATTCAACAGCTTCTGGGTCGGGCCATCCGGCGGGCAGCCGTAACCGCAAGGGACAATACTGCGCACCGCATAACGTCCGTCCGCCCCGGTTTCCACACGGCGACGCAGGTGATATTCACTCTGTGATTGATCGAAGAATGAATAACCGCCGAGAGTGTTGGCATGCCAGATATCGACAATCGCGCCCGCCACCGGTTGACCTTGAAGATCGGTCACCTGCCCGTGCAGCCACATCGGCTCTCCCGCTTCGCTGCCATCATCCATCCGCGCAAACTGTTTGCTCAGCGGCGCGCCAGCGACATACAGCGGCCCCTCAATGGTGCGCGGCGTACCAACGTCAAGACCGGCGGCTGCCTCTTTTTCATCGGCGCGCATATCAAGGTAATGCTCCAGCCCCAGTCCGGCAGCCAGCAGCGCCGCTTCTTTGCGCTCGCCCAGTTCATTCAGGTAGTTGACGGCCAGCCAGAACTCTTCGTCGCTGATATCAAACTTCTTGATGGTCTGACACAGGTCGCTCAGCACCTGATGCATAATCGCTTTAAAACGCTCGTTGCCCTGTTCGGCATTTAAGCCGCTGCTGATCGCCAGTAACGATTCCAGTTCGGTCTGTTTTGCGGGATTAACGGACATTGCGTATTCCTCTTCGTAGGGTAAGGGTTGTTGTTTTAATCAATGGCCGACGGGTGTCGGCATAACGGCTGCACGCTGATCGCCATATACGGATAGAGCGGCAGCGCGGTTAAGAGGTCGTGGAGTTCCTGGTTATCGGCCACGTCAAAAATGCTGACGTTGGCGTACAGCCCGGCGACGCGCCAGATATGCAGCCATTTCCCTTCGCGCTGAAGCTGCTGGGAGTAGGCTTTCTCTTTTGCCTTGATCTCATCGGCTTCGGCTTTAGGCAGCGACGAGGGGATATTGACGGTCATTTCAACTTTGAACAGCATCGGGATATCCTTTTAGTGGCGCGCGTAATAACGCAGTTTGTCGAGGTCAATCTCCACGCCCAACCCCGGCCCTTGCGGCAGAGAAACCTGCCCCTGGCGGAAGTCGAGCGGCGTGACCACGATGTCATCTTTCAGCAGCAGCGGGCCGAACATCTCGGTGCCCCACTGCATCCTGACGGTGGACCAGGCGTGCAGCGAGGCCACCGTGCCGACCGTCCCTTCCAGCATGGTGCCGCCGTACAACGCCACGCCCGCCGCCTGCGCGACGTGCGCCAGCTTCAGCGCCTGCGCCGGACCGCCCGCTTTGGCAATCTTCAGCGCATAAGCGCCGCTAAAGCCGCCGTGCGCCAGAGCAAAACCGTCGTGGCTGGTTGCCACCGCTTCATCGGCGAGAATCGGCACCTCAAAACGCTGGCTCAGGGCAATCAGCCCCTGCCGGTCCCAGAGCGGGGTTGGCTGTTCAACGAGGTCGATACCGCCGTCCTGTAGCTGGCTCATCCCTTTCACCGCGGTGGTGAAGTCCCACGCCTGGTTGACGTCAACACGAACGCTGACCTCGTCACCGAGCGCCGCTTTAATCGCCAGCGCGTGGCGAATATCGGTTTTGAGATCCCGGGCGCCAATTTTCAGCTTGAAGGTATCGTGCCGCCCTTCCGCCAGCAGCCGTTTGCCCTCTTCAATGTCTTTCTCCGTGTCGCCGCTCGCCAGCGTCCACAGCACCGGTAGACGGTCGGTTATCGCCCCGCCGAGCAGCGCGCTGACCGGCAGCCCCAGCAGCTTGCCCTGGGCATCGAGAAACGCGGTTTCCAGTGCCGATTTAGCAAAGGTGTTGCCCTTAACGCTGGCGTTCATTTTCTCTGCCAGCGCCGCCACGCCGTTGAAGGTCTGGCCGCACAGCAGCGGCGACAGGTAGGTTTCAATAGCCGAGCGGATGGCCTCCGGGCTTTCCGCGCCGTAGCTCAGTCCGCCGATGGTGGTGGCTTCGCCCCAGCCGACCACGCCCTGCGCGCACTGCATGCGCACCAGGGTCAGGGTCTGGCAGCCCATGGTGGCCATCGACAGTTTGTGCGGGCGAATGGTGGGAATATCCACCAGCCAGCAGGTCAGTGATTCAATCGTTAACATCCGTTGCTCCTGCATTATTGTGTTGTAAGGGGGTTGAAGGCAGGCTTCTCAGGGCAATCCATGCCAGCAGCGCGTAGGCCATCAACAGTAAAGAAACCGGCCAGGAGGAATCGACGGCCATCAGCAGCGCCACCGCCAGCATCGGGCCAAGGCCGCCGGAGAAGATAGACCCTACTTCGTGGCCCAGCGCCAGCCCGGAGTAGCGCACCCGCACCGGGAAGAGATCGCTCATGATGCACGGCTGGGTGCCGATCATCGCGCCGTGGCACACCGGCAGACCGAGGAACATCGCCAGCATCACCGCGCCATAGTTGCCGGTGGAGAGCAGCCAGAAGAACGGAAACGCCATCACCAACAGGCCAATCACGCCGATGTAGTAAACGGGTTTCAGGCCAATCTTGTCCGACAGCGCGCCCCAGAACAGGATCGAGAAAAACTCAATCAGCATCGCCAGCGTCACCGCGCTGATGATCTCCCCGGTGCCAATGCCAATGTGTTTGGCGTAGACCACCGAGAAGGTGAAGAAAATATAGGAAGCCCCGTTTTCCGGCAGCCGCAGGGCAATGGCCTGCAACAGCGCTTTCGGGTGTTCGCGCACCAGCACCAGCAGCGGGATCTTTTCATGCTTCTCTTCCGGCTTCGCCTGAGTGAAAGCTTTGCTCTCGCGAATGTTTTTACGGATATAAACGCCGACCAGGAAGATGACGATGCTCAGTAAGAACGGCACGCGCCAGCCCCAGCTCAGGAAATCGCTTTGCGGCAACTGTTGGACGAGGTAAAAGGCGAAAGCGGAGAGCACAAAACCGCCGGAGACGCCCATCTGGCTCCACGCGGTATAGAAGCCGCGCCGCGAGGCGGGCGCATTTTCGCTCAGCATCAATACGCCGCCGCCCCACTCGCCGCCGGACGCCACGCCCTGTAAGAAGCGCAGGATGATGAGCGACAGCGGCGCCCAGATGCCTATCTGCGCGTAGGTCGGCAGCAGGCCAATCACAAAGGTCGTCGCCCCCATCAGCGTCAGGGTCATGATTAGCGTCATTTTACGGCTATAGCGATCGCCGAGATGGCCGAACAGGATGCCGCCGAGCGGGCGCGCCAGAAAACCAACCGCGAAGCCGGAAAACGCCAGCAGCGTGCCCTGCAGCGGGTCGCCGCTTACCGGGAAGAACAGCGGGCCAAACACCAGCGCCGCGGCGGTGCCGTAGAGAAAGAAGTCATACCATTCCAGCGCATTACCCAGTACCGACGCGACCACCAGCTTACGCATTTGCTGCGCGTCATGGCGGACGGTCGTTGATGTGACGGCAGTTTCAGAAACGACATTGCTCATCCGGCATTCCCCCTTTCGTTATCAGACTTCCACGTCGCAGCCAACCGTGTGGTAGCGGCGGTTGAAATAGACCAGCCCGCGCGGCTGCTCGCTGATGCGAATGGCCTGCACCCGGCAGTAAAAGACCGAGTGGCTGCCCACTTCGTGGCAGTCGTCAATCAGGCAGTCAAAGCTCGCCACCGCAGAGCTCAGCACCGGCGCGCCGCTGGCCATCACCTGCCAGCTGTCGTGGCAGAAACGCTCTTCGGAGCGTAGGCTGGCGTTGGCGAAAATGCCCGACAGCGCCTGGTGGTCGCTCGACAGCACGTTGACGCACAGCGCGCCGTTTTGCTTGAAGTGCGCGTGGGCGAAGGAGTTGCGGTTCATGCACACCAACAGCGTCGGCGGCTGGTCGGTCACGCTGCAGACGGCGGAGGCGGTAAAGCCAAATTTGCCTGCCGGGCCGTCGGTGGTGATCACGGATACCGCGCTACCCAACTGCGCCATAGCGTTACGAAATTCGGTTTGCAGAGTCATAGTCAGAGCCTCAAAGATCGATAATCAGGCGGGCGCTTTTCGCCCGTGAACAGCACAACAGAATCTGATCGCCGTCGGCTTTCTCGTCGTCGGTCAGGTAGTGGTCGCGGTGATCCGGCTCGCCTTCGAGTACGTCGGTCAGGCAACTGCCGCAGATCCCCTGCTTACAGGAGACGCACACTTTCAGCCCGGCCAGGGCCAGCGCCTCGACAATGGTCTGGTTTGCCGCCACCTGCACGGTGATACCGCTGGCGGCGGCCACCACTTCAAACGGCTGGCCATCGGTGGCAACCTCAGCGCTGAAGCACTCCTGGTGAATCTGTTCCGCCGTGTAACCGTGTGCCGCCGCGCGTTCGCTCACCGCATCCATCAACCGTGCGGGGCCGCAAACGTAGACGTGTGTGCCTTGTGGTACATCGCACAACACCGCATCGAGGTTGATACGCTGCTCATCGCTGAAATGCAGGTGAACCTGCGGCGCGTAGTCCGCCGCTTCCAGATGCGCGACGAACGCCGCCTCAGCGCGCGATTTCGCACAGTAATGCAGGCTGAATGAACGCCCGGCGGCGCGTAATTCCGCCGCCATCGCCAGCATCGGCGTAATACCGATGCCGCCGCCGATCAACAGGCTGTGTTTGGCCTGTCCATCCAGCGTAAACAGGTTGCGCGGCTCGCTGACGCGGACCTCATCCCCTTCGCACAGGGCGTGCACCGCCAGCGAACCGCCCTGCGACTGGCGATCTTTGAGTACGCCGAGCTGATAGTGAAAGCGTTGCTGAGGGTCGCTGCACAGCGAGTACGGGCGCACCAGATCGTTGTTTAAATGCAGATCGATATGCGCCCCGGCGGTGAACGCGGGCAGCGCGATACCCTCAGCGTGAGCCAGCGTCAGCAGCACCACCTCGCCGCGCAGTTCACGGCGGACAATCTGTAATGTCAGCATCTTCTTCCCCTTAGCGCATAAACAGCCCGCCGTTGATGTCCCAGGTGGCCCCGGTGACAAACGACGCCTGTGGCGAAACCAGCAGCGCCACGGCCTGGGCGACAAATTCCGCCTCGCCGAGCTTGCCAACCGGGATCATCTGTAATAACCCCGCCATCTTCTCTTCCGGCACCAGCGCATGAACCGCCGGTGAATCCATCGGCCCTGGAGCGATGGCGTTCACGGTCACGCCGGATTTCGCCAACTCGCGGGCGAAAATTTTGGTCAGCGTCAGAATGCCGCCCTTCGAGGCCGCATAGTGCGCGCCAGAGGCGGTGCCGCCGTTCTGCCCGGCCAGCGACGCCAGATTGATAATGCGGCCATAGCCGCGGCGGGCGAAGTAACGCCCAAGGGTCTGGCAGCCCACAAAGGTGCCGCGCAGGTTGGTGGTCATTACCCGGTCAAACTCTTCCGCCGTAATCTCCATTACCGGCGTCGCCAGCGTCAGCGCGGCGTTATTGACCAGCGCCTGTAGGCTGCCGAAGCGCTCAATGGTGGCCGCCAGCGCGCGCTCAAAGGCGTCCGGCTGGCGAATATCCAGCGCCAATGCCAGCACGCGATCGCTATCCAGACCGGCGGCGGCAGCCTGTGCGCGTTCAGCATCCACATCGGTCAATACCACCTGGAACCCCTGCGCCAGCAGATGGGTGGCAATCACGTTGCCGAGACCGGCGGCAGCGCCGGTCACTAGTACGGTTTGCGTCATAAACAGCCCCTCACAGGATGTAGCCGATGCTGTGCAGCACATCGTCGCTGTTGACCAGGCGAATCACCTTCTGGGTAATGCGCCAGCCGCTTTCCTGCGGGCGCAGGTGCCAGGTGATATCGGCGGCGTAGTGGCGGCTGTGGCCCTTGCGGTGTTCCCACAGCGACTGTGCGCCGCGAACCACTACTTCGTTTTCATTCGCTTCCAGCAGACGAAAGCGCGACAGCGTGCGCAGCGTTCTGGCACGTGGCGTGGTGGAGATGGACTCGCCGCTATACAGGCGCTTCACGCGCTTGGCGCGCATCTCGTGATCGTCGCAGGCGTAGTTGAGCGTGTTTTTAAAGTCGGTCTCGGTGGGGTCGATCGGCACCACATACAGGCCGTCGCGCTGCCAGAGATCCAGCCAGGCATCAAACTCGCCCTGATCCAGCAGGTCACCTTCGAGGTTGATAACCGCGATGGCGTTAAACAGTACAGATTCAGCGGGCGTCATTTATTCCATCTCCGTCATCAATTTTTTCCACTGCTGGTAGGCCGCGCGCATGCCGGTTTCGGCGCTGACGTCGCTACGCAGACCGTCGTCGGTGCGGTATTCCCCTGCCAGTCCGCGGTTGAGCATGATCCACAGGTCATCCCCGGCGGTGGCCCCGCGCTGCACGCGCTCCCACGCTTCCGAGTCGTCCGGCGTACCGAAGCCCATCGGCCCCTGAAAATGTTCGTGCAAACGCAGACGTGCCTGGTTAGCGATTTCCGGCCCGCCGTCCATGGTGATCACCGCATGGTGAATTTCGGTTTCGTTCACCGATACCGGCTGCAATACGCGGAAGAAAGCCATCGAGCAGGCAATGTTCGGGAAGATATTGAGGTTGAAGCCGGAGCCGCCGACCGCACGCACGATGCGACGTACCTGATCTTCGTCGTGATCGGCGCGCAGGGCGTCGGCCAGTTCGGTAAAGCGCTCCGGGATCGGCGCATCCAGATTGGCTTCCAGATCCACCAGTTCCGGGATCATCACCATCACGCTATGGCCGTTGCCGAGGTCTTCCACATAGCCGCTGCCATCAACGAAGTTGAGCATCTCTTCAGTCTGCTTATCGACCGAACTTAAGAACGAACGGTGCACCACCGGGAAGTGGTAGCCGTCGGTGGTATTCTCGAGCTGAATTTTCCAGTTGCCCGGGAAGCGGAAACGGTGCGCCGGGCCGGTTTTAATCGGGTAGCCCGCGCCCTGCTTCATAAACAGATCCATCCACTTCTTCGCCGCGCCGAGGAAATCTTCCAGCGGCTCAATACGCTCGTTGAAGGTGGCGAAGATCATCCCCGCGTACTGTTCGGTGCGCAGCGACACCAGCCCCAGCTCGCCCTTTTCCAGCTGGTCGGCATAGCTTTCCGGGTGCGGCACGCCGCGCAGGCTGCCGTCGAGCGCGTAGCCCCAGCCGTGGTACGGACAAACAAAGCTGTTGGTTTTGCCGCTGCGATGCTCGCAAACGGTGGCCGCGCGGTGGCGACAGCGGTTGAGCAGCGTGTGAACGGTGCCTTTACGGTCGCGCACCACGATCACCGGCTGGGTGCCGATTTCGGTGGTTTTGAAGCTGCCGGTCTCCGGGATTTCGCTGGCGTGCGCCACCCAGACCCAGGTTTTACCGAACACGCGATCCAGCTCCAGATTGAACAGCTCTTCGGAGGTGTACAGCGAGGTGTGTACACGGTCGTGCTGTACCAACGCGGCAATCTCGTCGCGGCTCGGCGCGTGCGGCGTCGTGGTATCGATATTCTTCACATTAATCAGGTGGTCACACTGCATGTCCATTCTCCTGCACGTCTTCGACGGTCTGATTTTGGTCCGGCACCGGGAGGGTATCCTCGGCGTGCCAGTGGCTTACGGGTCGGCTAAACAGGTTGCGGGTGGTGAAATGGTGCATCACCATTTCTCCCGCCTCGCGCCGAAAGGTCACATGGAGTTCCGCGGCGTTAAGGTGCGCGCCGCCCGCGCTGAAGGCGGACGTTTGCAGCATCAGCCAGCGGCCATGCAGCTCGCCGTCGGCCGTCACGCTCAACGCCTCGGAACAGAGAAAATGCGCGTTCATGGCGAAGTGCGCGGGTTGACGCACGTAGCTCGCCATCATGGCGATAATGGCCGCACGCCCCTGATGACGCCCCAGGCGCGCGGCGTAGGGTTCCCCCACGCCTTCCCAGCAGGCATCGACGCTAAACAGCGCGCCGATGGCGCGAACGGTGTCGGCATCATCAAGGCGGTCGCACAGGTGCATATAGTTGCTGATGCACACCCGCGCGGCCTGCTGATCTTCGAGCTGCTGTAGGCGCAGCGCATCCTGAGAAGTCATCGCGCGCTCCGTTAACCCTGAATTATCAGTTCACGCCCGACGCGGGCTTCGATTTTGCAGTACTTCCACAGCTTGCTGCCGCTGTCGCCTACCGGCGTGGTGCGGAACAGATTGCAGACCGCCGCAACGTTTTCCAGCGCCTCGGCATCGGCCAGTACGTAGGTGGTCCACGGCGCGGTGGTCGACGGGCCCACCATCAGCTGGTCGTCATCCATATTGCCGATGACGCGGATCCCCGGCGTCTCCTCCATGCCCTTCATCATCACGCCGAAAGCGGCCCATACCTGTTTGGCTTCCGCCGCGCTGGCGTCAAAAAAGTTCTGGTTTACGCCGATGCAAAACAGCACGCGTAGTTTGTTGGTTTGGCTCATCTGTTGCTCCTTAGTTAACAATCACAGGTAACCCGGCAGCGGTTTACCGCCGAAAAAGACCGTGCCCGCATTGAGGTACGAGAGGTCGCCCATAAAGGCGTGTTGAGTAATCACCATCGTGTCGCGAACGTAGCGCTGCAGCGGGCTGGTCATGGTGACGCCGCCCATACCGTTCAGCGCCAGCGCCTGACGCGCCACTTCGGCGGCGACGCGCGTGACGTGCGTGGAAGAAAGCCGCAGCGCGTTAATCTGCTCGCAGCTGGCGTCATCGCCCTGCAACAAACGCTGCCAGACATCGTCGATCGCCTCGTAAAACCAGGCGCGGGCCGAGCGTAAATCCGCTTCACAGCGGGCAATCTGCATCTGCGCCTGCGGGCGGTCGGCCAGTCGTGGCGCGCCGGTCACCGACTGCTGACGATGGGCGATGGCGTAAATTTCATTGAGCGCCGCGCGGGCCACGCCGAGGGCGACAACGGAAAGCACCTGAGTGGCCAGAGATAGCACCGGGTAGCGGTACAGCGGCCCCTCCAGATTCAGCGCGCCGCCACGAATAAAGGTCCACGCCTCAGGGACAAAGACGTCGTCCACCAGCAGGTCGTGACTGCCGGTTCCGGCGAGGCCCACAGTGTCCCACACCGGATCGATCTGCACGCTGTCGCGCGGCAGGACCGCCATGCGCGGCAGCGGTTGTTCGCCGTCCGGCAGAATCCCGACGCCCAGTACCGATGCGCCCATGCTGCCGCTGGCAAAGCTCCAGCGACCGCTCACCCGGTAGCCGCCGTCGGCCTGACGCGCTTTCTGCGTCGGGAAGATGCCGCCCGCGAAGACCACGTCCGGGCCGTCGCGATAGAGTTCAGCCAGCGTCTCCACCGGCAGCGCGCCAAGGTAGAACGGGCTCATGCCAAAGCTTGCCACCCACCCCGCAGAGCCGTCCGCCGTGGCGATTTGCTCAATCAATTCGCAGAACTGCGCGGGCGTACACTCGTCGCCGCCGTAGATTTTTGGGACCAGTGCGCGATACACGCCGACCTGTTTAAAGCGGGTAATGATGTCGTCAGAGATATGACGTTGATGCTCAAAATCGGCGCTGCGAGTCGCAACCTCGCTCAGCAGCGGTACCAGCGTTTCACGAACGTGTACGGCAGACATGGCTTCCTCCGGAAGGGTTATACGCAGCCGTTCGCAGGGCGAACGCAGCCGCAATGAGTCGAACTCACTGAGTCATCTGGGATAACGAAAAAGCGGGTATTGCGGCTAGACGCGTTGTCGCATCAGCCATTCGGCGGCCTGCACCAGCAGGCTTTCGTTCCCTTTACGGGCCACGAGCTGAAGCGCAACAGGACGATCGTTCAGGCTGCCCATGGGCAGCGTCAGTGCCGGATGGCCGCTGAGGTTGAAGGGACGCACCAGCCGGGTTAACTCAACCACACGCAGCGGATCGTGAGCTTCGGCTAAGGTTGGCGGTAATTCTGGTAAGGTTGCCAGCGCCAGCAGCGGCGTTTTCATCAGTTGTTCATCCATCTGCGCGCTAAAGCGCTGGCGAACGGTTTCCGCTTCATGCACGTCCTGCGCGCTGACCGTTTCCCCCCGACGAATGCGGCTGGCGACATCAGCGGACACTTTTCCACTGGCCAACAGTGGGCCAAACGCCTGCCAGTTTTCATGGTTGATCAGGGTAAGACCGGCGCGATGAGCCTCACTAAGCAAAGACAATTCAGCGCGTTGTGGATAGATCTCCCATCGGGCCAGCGTCGTGAGGAGCATGGCATCAATTTCCGGCTGCGCGGCGGCAATAAAGGCCATCTCCGGTAAGGTCGTTAGCGGCGCATCCACGGGCACATTTAACCGATGCAGGACCTGGCGCAGCACGTCCGCGTCACGGGCGAAAATACCGACGCAGTCCAGCGAACTTTCGGCGGGGACAACCCCCTGACGGCTCAGCACGCCGTAGCCGGGTTTCAGCCCGAGGATCCCACAGCAGGCGGCGGGCATCCGCACCGAACCGCCGGTATCCGTGCCGAGCGCAAAATCGACCTCTCCCGAGGCGACAACCGCCGCCGAACCGCTGGAAGAACCGCCCGGAATCAGTTCAGGGTAACAAGGATTGAGCGGTGTCCCCGCCCACGGGTTGATGCCGGTGACGCCAAACGCCAACTCATGCAAGGTGGTTTTGCCGGCCAGTTGGCAGCCGCTGCTGAGCAACATCGCAACGACGCTGGCATGCTGCTGCGCCACTGCGCTTTCTGCCAGCGCCGGACAGCCGGCCCGTGTACGGTGTCCCGCCACGTCCAGCGTATCTTTGACGGCAAAACGCAGGTCACCGTCACCGAGGGTGAAGCGCTCGACAAAACCCTTGCTCTCACAAACTGGCTGCATAATTAACACCTTACACAGAAAAAATGAATCATATCCAGGCGAGCCATCAATGCGGCATCTTTGTCCTGACTAACGTGTTTTTACTATGGAATATTTAGATGAATATTCAAGTAAATTTTCACGTTATATTTACCAAAAACAAACAATCAATTAACCTTTCTGTGTTGATGGTTATTTATGCAGACAGATGAAATATAAAGCAAAAAAGGCAATACGGCGGGTACCGTCGTCGAACGGGCTGTCGACGACGGTATGTAATATAGTGTTTATTTACAAGACGTTATGAATTTTTTCTACACAAGTCACAGTTTCGCGATCGTGTGAGAGACGGGGTTAAAGTTCGTTGAGGTTATCCAGCACGTTGGCCAATGCCTGGTTCATTTTCTCCACCTGGCTGGCGGTCATTCCTTTAAAACCTTTGTCGAATATTTTGCTCATCAGCGGCATCGCTTCCGCCACTTTCTGCTGGCCCGCTTCCGTTAACATCACGACGGTCACCCGCGCATCGCTGGGGCTGCTGGCGGTTGTCACCAGCCCATCGTCGCGGAGTCGACCGACGATTTTGGTGACGGTCGGCATTTTCGCCAGCGCATACTCGGAGATTTGCGAAATGCTCGCCTCGCCGTACTGATGGGTAATCATCAACACGCGAAAGCGCGAGACATCCAGAGAGATCTTCTTGAGCGCGATTTCTACGGTTTGGGTGTAACGCGCGTAGACGTTAACAATCCAGTAGAACGGAAACTCTTCACGATGAAATACGGCATCTTCAGTACCATCACCCGATAATTTTTTTAGATAACTCATGCGTTTCCTTACCAAACAAGCCGCAGATTTTTCGATTATACCCTGTGTCTTTCGCCCCGTCCCGACGTGATGATGCCGGGTCGATCTGCGCCTGAGGCTTTTTAGCGACGCAGATCGCATTATGATTCACAAATGCCACACACATAACAATTGCGTATCATTTTTCACACATAAAATTGACACCTTCAGCGGACGTTCTCTATACGTTAGCCAGCCTGTACGACCCATAACCATAATCACAATGTGGAGCTTTTCATGAACGATAGCCCTTCTCTGGAACCAACGTCGGCCTCCGGTCCAGCGCCGCTCAACGCGCGGCAGCAGGCGGTGATCAACAAGCTGTTTCGCCGATTGATCGTGTTTTTATTCGTACTGTTTGTGTTTTCCTATCTCGACCGCATCAACATTGGCTTCGCCGGGCTAACCATGGGAAAAGATCTCGGGTTAACCAGCACTATGTTTGGCCTCGCTACCACGCTGTTTTATGTGATGTACGTGGTCTGCGGTATTCCAAGTAACGTGATGCTGACCATCGTTGGCGCGCGACGCTGGATAGCCATTCTCATGATCGTCTGGGGTATCGCCTCTACCGCCACGCTGTTCGCCACCGGGCCCAACAGCCTGTACGCCCTGCGCATGCTGGTGGGTATTGCCGAAGCCGGTTTTCTTCCCGGCCTGCTGTATTACTTAACCTATTGGTTCCCCGCACATTATCGCGCTCGCGCCAACGCGCTGTTTATGATCGCCATGCCGGTGACCATGGCGTTGGGGTCCCTGGCGTCTGGCTACATTCTCAACATGGATGGCCTGCTCAATCTGAAAGGCTGGCAGTGGCTGTTCCTGCTGGAAGGATTCCCGTCGGTGCTGCTCGGTCTGGTGGTCTGGTTCTGGCTTGACGACAGTCCGGCGAAGGCTAAATGGCTGACCGACGATGATAAAGCCTGCCTCAACGAGATGCTGGAAGCCGACCGAATCAACGCATTGCAAACCCAAAGCGCCATTCAGGCCGCCTCGGTTGGGCAAAAAAGTATGCTGCGCGAGCTACTCACCCCGGCGATTATTCTCTACACCCTGGCCTACTTCTGCCTGACCAATACGCTGAGCGCCCTGAGCGTTTGGACGCCGCTGATTCTGCGTAGCTTTAACGCCGAGAGCAGCAACGTCACCATCGGTCTGCTAAGCGCGATTCCGCAGGTCTGTACGATCATCGGCATGATCTGGTGGAGCAAACGTTCCGACCGCTACAACGAGCGTAAGCTGCACACCCTGCTGCCCTATCTGTTCGCCGCGGCAGGCTGGATCCTCACCGCCGCCAGCCCGAACCCGCACCTGCAATTCACCGGGATCGTGATGGCGTCGATGGGCGCCTTTGCGGCGATGGTTATCTTCTGGACCACGCCGGATCGCGCGCTCTCCCTGCGCGCCCGTGCGCTGGGCATCGCGGTGATCAACGGCACCGGCATGACCGGCGCGGCGCTGGGACCTTTGCTGATGGGGCTGATGAAAGACGTCACCGGCAGCTTTAACGCCGGGATCTACATGGTGGCCGGCTTCCTGATTCTGGGCGCCGTTATCGTCGCTTTTATTCCGATGAAAGCCGCGCAACGCCAGAATGCGGTATCTGGCGCAGCCCCGGAGTCGGCGTAAACCCCACGTCCTGACGACCAGGAGTTATCTCGTAGGCCGGATAAGGCGTTTCGCCGCCATCCGGCATGATGCGTAGCTGCCGGATGGCGCTGCGCTTATCCGGCCTACCATCAGAAGGTATAGCTCGCCCCCACCTGCACGGTTCGATCGCGACCAATCCAGCAGTTGGTGCTGTCATAACAGGTCAACGTCTCTTTGTTGGTCAGGTTCTGCGCGCTGGCTTTCAGCATGAGCCCAGCAAGGCTGCTGTCCACGGCGGACATATCGTAAGACAGCGACATATCGTACTGCGTTGTGCCCCCCAGTTTACCCGCCTTGTTATCCGGGGAGATTTCCATCGGACCGGTGTAGCGCGCCCCCGCGCCGATCGTCAGCCCGCGCACCAGGCTCTGGTCGAAGGTATAGTCGCCCCACAGGTTGAAGGCATTTTCAGGTATCTGCGTCGGGCGCTTGCCCTGGTAGCTCTCATCTTCGGTGTTGATGGCGTGGGTATAGGCGTAGTTGGCGATCAGGTTAATATTATCGGTTGGCCGGCTGATAGCTGACAGTTCTGCCCCTTTGGACTCAATTTCCCCGGTCTGGCGGTACACCCAGCTCGGATCCGCGCTCAGCACGTTTTTCTGTCGGATGTTGAAGACTGAGGCGGTAAAGGTGGTCGCATAGTCCGCCAGCAGGTACTTCACGCCGCCTTCCACCTGCTTACTGGTGGTAGGTTTCACCTGTTCCGCCGTCAGGCCGTTAGCCGGTGACACCGGTTTAAACCCTTCCGAGTAGCTGATAAACGGCGACAGCCCATTGTCAAAGGCGTACAGCACGCCAAGGCGTTTGGTCACGCGATCCTGAGAGATCCACGTTTTCTCGTCGTGGTTAAGGTAGTCGGTTGTCGCGGACTGGTATTCGTCGTAGCGTAGGCTGGCGAGAATATTCAGGCCTCCCCAGGCCATCTGGTCCTGCAGGTAGTAGCCTTTCTGGTTGTACGACAGGCGATTTTTCTGCGCAGTGTACAGTCCCAGCGCCCCTTCATTCACCTGCGTAAAGTCCGGGTTGCGCATGTCGATCCCCGGGGTCGTCGACGCATAGCGATAATGGTAGTGGGAATTCAGCTTCTGATAGTCGAACCCTGCCAGCAGGTGGTGCTGCCACTCGCCCACCGTCAGCGTCCGCGTGATCTGATTGTCGATATTGAAGCTATGCAGATCTTCGTCTGTGGTATAAGCAAAGCGGTTCAGTTCATAAACCGGGTTCCCCGCGTTGCCGGTGGAATAGACGCTCCGCTGATGGCTGTCGATATCAAAGTAACGCGCTTTCTGCGCAATTCCCCAGCCGTTATCAAATTGGTGTTCAAAACTGTAGCCCACCATCCACTGGCGCTGCTTGAAGCCGTTCCAGTCATCACCGGCATAATCGCGTTTATTAGCGTAGCTGGAGCGCAAATAAGAAAGCGGCAGCGGGTTAGACGGCGTCAGGCTTGGGGTATTTTGCGCCAGCGCATCCAGCGTCAGGCGGGTTTTATCGCTTGGCTGCCACGTCACGCTGGGCGCTACCAGGTAATCCTCATAACGCGTGGTATGGGGCTGATCGTCACCCTCAGTCGCTTTACCCAGCAGGCGATAGCTCCAGTCGCTGTCGGCAACCCGCCCGGTCGAGTCCAGGTAACCCTCTTTCAGGTTGCGAGTCCCAGTATTGAAGCCGACTTCCGTGCGCGGCGTGGTCTGTGGTTTCTTCCCCTGAATATTCACCAACCCGCCCGGTGAACCGCTACCGTAGAGCACCGAGGACGGCCCTTTGAGGATATCGACGCTTTCAACCAGCAGCGGGTCGATCCGCGCTTTGGTATTACCGGTCACGTTATAGGGCAACTGGAGGCCGTTATAGAATTCGTTGTCGACGTTAAAGCCGCGAATCTTGTATTCGCTCATGTAGGTCGTGCTGCCGCGCGACTCGGTCGTTACCCCAGGCGCATAGCGCAGAATCTCATTCACCGAGGCAGCGTGGCGCAGGGTGATTTCATGCTGACCGATAGTGTTGATTACCTGCGGCGTTTTACTCTCCGCCACCGCGGATTTGGTGGCGCTGTTGGTCCAGGCGGCCAGTTCGCTCCCCTCGCCAGAGGCGTTCACGACCATGGTGGATTCGTTATTATCGGCATAGGCCTGCGACGCAAGCGCGAGTGTTATCATCCCGGAGAGTGCACAAAGGCGGAAAACGGCGTTATTCATTATCATTAAGCTCAAAAAGAACAAAGAACGATAATTATTATCATCCGCATTTGCTATTCAACAACAAAATACGAAGGGATATAGAAATGTGATCTAGATCGGATTTTTGTCGAAGTAAGAAACGGCCCCTGACGGGGCCGTAGGAAGACATTATTCGCGGCGAATCAGGCGGAATACCGCCAGCACAACGATGGCGCCAACCACGGCTACCAGGAAGCTGTGCAGGTTAAAACCGGTGACGCTGCCACCGATGCCGAACGTGGTCGCGAGCCAACCACCCACTACCGCACCCACTATCCCCAGGATACAGGTGAGGATAAAACCACCCCCATCGCGTCCCGGCATAATGAACTTGGCAATAACACCGGCAATCAGACCAAAAATAATCCAGGTAATAATACCCATTTTTCCCACCTCTCCTGTTCCATTAACTGCAATAAAAGCGCCGACATTCTGCGCCGCTAATGTTTCAAGTATAGGTAATTGTTCTTAAAAAACCTGGTATGGCGATGATATTTTATACGGACAAATACGAATATTGATGTAGGCGCTGTCTTAAGTCCGTTGCACAGCGCAGATCTGGCGTAATGTTAAATATTTTTATTTAGACGCTGAAGTTCTGTTTCCCGACGCCGATATCTCATAGAGAACCTGCCATTCAGGAGCCATTTCAGGTGAGTGAGCATAACGCACAGTTTCTTAAGCAAAATCCGTTAGCCGTATTAAATATTCTCCGCGATCTTCAGCAGGCTAACGCCGCGCTGCGCGTGAGCTGGTCTTCACGTCAATTTATAAGCCGCATTCTCGACGCCAGCCAGCAACGTTTGGTTATTGATTTTGGCAGCCGGGAAGCAGATAACGACGCGGCTCGAACGGCAAAAAATATCAGCATCGTGGCGGAAACCAATGGCGCAAAAATAGAATTTACCGTTGCCGAAATGCAGGTTGAAGATTATCAGGGGTTACCGGCCTTTGTGATGCCGACGCCGCCAGCAGTATGGTTTATTCAACGTCGCGAATATTTCCGCATGCCCGCGCCGCTGCATCCGCCCTACTATGGTATCGCCACGCTGCCGAATAAAACCCCGCTCCGCTTTCGACTGTTTGATCTCTCGCTGGGAGGGATGGGCGCGCTGCTGGATGGACCCACGCCAGAAATTTTGGTTCCCGGAATGGAGCTGAAAGAGATTGAGCTGGATATGGGACAATGGGGACGTTTTCGCTTTGATGCGCAACTGCTGGCGATCAGCGAACGTAAGGTGGTTGATAGCAAGAACGAAACGATTGTCACCCCGCGCCTGAGCTTTCGTTTTCTGCATATGACGCCGGTACTTGAACGCTCGCTCCAGCGCATTATCTTTTCACTGGAGCGAGAGGCCCGCGAACGGGCCAATAACGTCCGCTAACTACATGGCGTCCATCGCTTTCTGTACTTTCCAGATATAGCGTGGCGCCTGCGGTGCCGGATGGTTCTTCACCACATGCTCGAAGAACTCGTCCTTATCCAGTTCGTTGATTTCCGCAATCGCCTTTTTACGATCGGATGAGAAGGTGCGCAGCAGCGCACCAGCACCGTTCGCATAGGACACCACCAGCGCATACTGCATCACTTCCGGGTCGCTAATGCCCGCCAGTGAACCGTGCTCCAGAATGCTCAGATAGGCCGCTCCCATTGAGATATTACGCTCCGGGTTTTTCAGCTCGCTGGTCGACGGCTGGCCGCTCCAGCCCATGTAACGGTAGACGTCCAGCCCGGAGGTGGAGGCCTTCAGTTGCATCAGGCCAACCGCGTTTGATTTGCTGACCAGCGTCGGGTTCCCGCCGGACTCCACGGCAATAATCGCGGTGATCAGGCGTGGGCTGACGCCCCATGCCGCACCGGCCTTTTCGCTAATAGGCATCCACTGCATCGCTCGCTTTACCGGCACTTCAGGGTTCCAGGGGGGATTTCGGTAATCCGATTTAGAGCTACACCCGGCGAGTAATACAATTAAAAAAGCAAACCATCTTAATTTCACGCATCTATCCTTTTAGCTGAACTTTGCTGCCGTTAATGACAACCACTGGCTCAGGCGGCATGATACTCGTTTCGTACTCTGCAAGGAAATGCCATGTCCCAGTTTCATCTTATCGCCCCTTCCGGCTACTGCATTAACCAATCCGCCGCGCTGCGCGGGGTATCGCGATTAGAAGAGGCCGGACATCAGGTCGCTCATCAGCAGGTTATCGCCCGTCGCGACCGTCGTTTCGCCGGTTCAGAAAGCGAACGGTTGAGCGATCTTAACGGTCTTGTGACGCTGGCCGGGAAAAATCAGATTGTCATGCCGGTACGCGGCGGCTACGGCGCGAGCCGTTTACTTGAGCGCATCGACTGGCAGGGGCTGATTGCTCGCCAGCAGCGCGATCCCCTGCTTATTTGCGGCCACAGCGATTTCAGCGTTATCCAGATGGGGCTGCTGGCCCTGGGCAATGTCGTCACCTTTAGCGGGCCGATGCTGGCCGGTAACTTTGGCGCCGAAACGCTGAACGACTTCACCGAACGGCACTTCTGGCTGGCGTTGAAAAATCCGACCTATTCCGTGGAATGGCAGGGCAACGGCCCGGCTTGTGAAGCTGAGGGGACGCTGTGGGGCGGCAACCTGGCGATGATCGTTTCGCTGATTGGCACACCGTGGCTCCCGGAGATCCGCGATGGCATTCTGGTGCTCGAGGACATCAACGAACATCCGTTCCGCGTCGAACGCATGCTGCTACAGCTGCTGCACGCGGGCATTTTGTCGCGTCAGCGAGCCATTGTGTTGGGGAGTTTTACCGGCGCGGCGCCGAATGATTACGACGCAGGCTACGATCTGAACGCCATGTATGATTACCTGCGTTCACGTTTGCCAATCCCGTTGATCACCGGGCTCGATTTCGGCCATGAGCAGCGCACGGTGACCCTGGCGCTGGGCGCACAGGCACAGTTAACCCACGCATCCGGTCATTCAATGCTCACGCTGAGCGGTCATCCCGTCTTAAGTGAATAAAAAACAATAAATACCGCTTATTAGTCCAATGTTCGCGCCCTAATTATGGTAACGTTTTGTTACCAGCAAGCACGATTAGGGGAGTGCGTGAACATTGGACGCCACGGCAGTCATTAGTCTCTTTATTTTGGGTTCGGTCTTAGTAACCTGCAGTATTCTCTTAAGCTCATTTTCTTCCCGCCTCGGCATCCCGATACTGGTTATCTTTTTAGCCATTGGCATGCTCGCAGGCGTTGATGGCATTGGCGGCATTCCGTTCGACAACTACCCTTTCGCGTATATGGTCAGTAACCTCGCGCTGGCGGTGATCCTGCTGGATGGCGGGATGCGTACCCAGGCCAGTTCCTTTCGCGTGGCGCTCGGCCCGGCGCTTTCGCTGGCGACGCTCGGCGTACTCATCACCTCCGGGCTCACCGGGATGATGGCGGCCTGGCTGTTTAAGCTGGATATGATGGAAGGTTTGCTGATTGGCGCGATTGTCGGCTCCACGGATGCGGCGGCGGTGTTCTCGCTGCTTGGCGGCAAAGGGCTAAACGAACGCGTGGGCTCCACCCTGGAGATTGAATCCGGCAGTAACGACCCGATGGCGGTGTTTCTGACCATCACGCTGATTGAGATGATCCAGCAGCATGAAACGGGCCTGAGCTGGATGTTCCTCGTGCATATTATTCAGCAGTTCGGTTTGGGGATCGTGATTGGTCTTGGCGGCGGCTATCTGCTGCTGCAAATGATCAACCGTATCGCGCTGCCCGCCGGGCTGTATCCGCTGCTGGCGCTGAGCGGCGGGATCATGATTTTTGCCGTCACCACCACGCTTGACGGCAGCGGTATCCTGGCGGTGTACCTGTGCGGTTTCCTGCTGGGTAACCGGCCAATCCGTAACCGCTTTGGTATTCTGCAAAACTTCGATGGCCTGGCCTGGCTGGCGCAGATTGCGATGTTCCTCGTGCTGGGGCTGCTGGTCACGCCGTCCGATCTGTTGCCGATAGCCATACCGGCGCTGCTGCTTTCTATCTGGATGATCTTCATCGCCCGTCCGCTTTCCGTTTTCGCCGGGTTGCTGCCGTTCCGCGGCTTTAACCTGCGCGAGCGCACCTTTATCAGTTGGGTTGGCCTGCGCGGCGCGGTACCGATCATCCTCGCGGTGTTTCCGATGATGGCAGGCCTCGAGAATGCGCGGCTGTTCTTTAATGTCGCCTTCTTCGTGGTTCTGATTTCACTGCTGCTGCAGGGCACCTCGCTGTCGTGGGCGGCGAAGAAAGCCAAAGTGGTGGTGCCACCGATCGGCTGGCCTATCTCCCGCGTGGGGCTGGATATTCACCCGGAGAACCCGTGGGAGCAGTTTGTCTATCAGCTTAGCGCCGAAAAATGGTGCGTGGGCGCGGCGCTGCGCGACCTGCATATGCCGCCGGAAACGCGTATTGCCGCCCTGTTTCGCGATAATGCGCTGCTGCACCCTACCGGCAGCACCCGCCTGCGGGAAAATGACATTCTGTGCGTGATTGGCCGCGAGCGCGACCTGCCTCTGCTGGGCAAGCTGTTTAGCCAGTCGCCGCCGATATCGCTGGATCAGCGCTTCTTTGGTGATTTTATTCTGGAAGCTGGCGCCAAGTTTGCCGACGTGGCGCTGATTTACGGCCTCGACGGCGGGGAAGAGTTCCGCGATAACCAGCAGTCTCTGGGCGATATCGTCGAGCATCTGCTCGGCGCAGCGCCGGTGGTGGGCGACCAGGTGGAGTTTGCCGGGATGATATGGACGGTCGCGGAAAAAGAAGAGAATCAGGTGTTGAAAGTCGGCGTGCGGGTGGCCGAGGAAGAATCGGAGTAGCCTGGTTGTTGCCCGATGGCGCTGGCTTGCGAGAGTAGCAAACGGCTGTAGGCCCGGTAAGCGCAGCGCCACCGGGCAAACGCATAAACGTTACACCGTCACAACGGGGACTCGCGGTGCCAGCGCGCACATCAGCTCATAGCCGACGGTGCCCGCGCTGGCCGCCACTTCATCAATCTTAATTTCCTGCCCCCACAGCTCAACGGCGGTACCAATTCCGGCCTGCGGGCACGGCGTTAAATCCACCGCCAGCATATCCATCGAGATAGCGCCAACCGTACCGGTACGGATCCCATCCACCAGCACCGGAGTGCCATTGGCGGCAATGCGCGGGTAGCCGTCGGCGTAACCGCAGGCGACAATACCAATGCGCTGTTCCTCTTTTGCGCGATAGCGGCTGCCATAGCCCACCGCATCGCCGGGTTTGAGGTTCTGCACGCCGATAATCTGGCTGCTCAGCGTCATCACCGGCTTGAGGCCGGTATTCGCGATGTCCTGCCATTGGCCAGAGGGTGACGCGCCGTAGAGCACAATACCGGGCCGCACCCAGTCAAAATGGGTTTCCGGATGCCACATCGTCGCCGCCGAGTTGGCTAATGAACGTGGGCAGTCCAGTCCTTCAGCCGCCTGCTCGATCAGGCGCATCGGTTCAGTTACGCCGTCGGTGTTTTCCGATTGCGCAAAGTGCGACATGAGCGTCATCGCACCGACGTTTTTCATACCGCGCAGCTGTTGCCAGACCGTCTGCACTCGCTCCGGTGCAAAACCGAGACGGTTCATGCCGCTGTTTACCTTCAGGTAGATATCAATCGGCGCGTGCAGACGGGCATTCTGGAGCGCTTTAAGCTGCCAGTTGCTGTGCACGCTGGTAGTCAGCCGATATTTATCAAACAGTTCCAGTTCGTCGGCATGGAAAAAACCTTCCAGTAACAGAATCGGCCCTTTCCAGCCGCGTTCACGCAGCAAAATCGCCTCTTCGAGGTTGAGCATCGCAAAACCGTCGGTTTCCTTCAGGGCATTCCATACCCGATCAAGGCCATGGCCGTAGGCATTCGCTTTCACCACCGACCAGACGCGGGCCCCATTCGCAGCGCGTCGGACAATAGCCAGATTGTTTTTCAGCGCCTGCAGATCGATGCTGGCGAGCACAGGACGTGACATGCGTTCTCCTTAGTGGTGCGCGCCATGCAAATGCTGCACGCGAGTGGGTGTGAAGCCCGGTGAATAGCGTGCGACACTGAGATCATCATAGGGGATAGCCGGCATTCTGCCAGACATCAAATCGCTTAGCAGCTGGCCGGAACCGCAGGACATGGTCCAGCCCAGCGTGCCGTGGCCGGTATTCAGCCACAAATTTTTGAACGCCGTTTTGCCTACCACCGGCGTGCCGTCCGGAGTCATCGGACGCAGCCCGGTCCAGAACGTGGCCTCTTCCACGTGGCCGCCGCGCGGGAACAGATCGCGCACAACCATCTCCAGCGTCTCGCGACGCGGCTGAAGCAGCTCGGTATTAAAGCCGACAATCTCCGCCATACCGCCAACGCGGATACGGTTATCAAAACGGGTAATCGCGATTTTATACGTTTCATCAAGGATCGTGGACACCGGCGCCCCGCTCTCTTCGACGATCGGAATGGTCAGCGAGTAGCCCTTCAGCGGATAAACCGGGATATCCACCAGCCCTTTGAGCATGGCGGTTGAGTAAGAGCCAAAAGCCATCACGTAAGCATCGGCTTTGACCACTTCGTCGCCGCACTTCACGCCGACAATGCGTTCGCCCTCTTTAATCAGGCTGTCTACCGGCGTATTGAAACGGAACTGCACGCCCGCCTGCTCGGCCATTTTCGCCAACCGCTGGGTGAACAACTGGCAGTCGCCGGTTTCATCGTTGGGTAAGCGCAGACCGCCAGTCAGCTTATGGGCAACCTCCGCCAGCGCTGGCTCAACCTCGGCGAGACGCGAAGCTTCCAGCAGTTGATACGGCACCCCCGCATCTTCCAACACGGCGATATCGCGGGTCGCGTTCTCATACTGTTGAGCGGTGCGGAACAGTTGCAACGTACCGCCCTGACGGCCTTCATAGCTAATGCCGGTGGTTTCACGCAGGGTTTTCAGACAGTCGCGACTGTACTCAGCCAGACGCACCATGCGCCCTTTGTTTTCCATATAGTGGCGAGTGTCGCAGTTGCGCAGCATTTGCCACATCCACTTCAGCTGGAAACCGGTGCCATCCAGGCGAATCGCCAGCGGCGCATGGCGCTGGAACATCCATTTAATCGCCTTTAGCGGCACGCCCGGTGCCGCCCACGGCGCAGCGTAGCCCGGGGAGATTTGCCCGGCGTTGGCGGCGCTGGTCTCCAGCGCCGGGCCGGCCTCCCGGTCGATAACCGTCACCTGATGCCCCGCCTGACTTAAATACCAGGCGCTGGTCACGCCCACCACGCCACTTCCCAGTATGACAATGTGCATAGCCACTCCAGTCCAGAATGAGTAAAAGAACAATCTTCTAATTACAAATTGATAACCCAGATGAAAATATTATTCAACATACGCTTTTTTTATGGTGACTTACTTCACACAGCACGCATGCTACGGGGTGACGGCGAAGTTGATATCTCCTGCTGCACGCTATTTTTTGTCAGCATAAAATGCTGAGAACTAGCAAAAATATCGCCACTAAAATGAATAAATCATGAAGTTTAGAAAACGCGGTTGTTACAGAATTTCTGCGGTGTTCTATTCTTGAAGAGAGGCTCTCCAGACAGAGAGAGTCGCCAACAATGAGGGCGCGCTAATGGCTACGATTGACTCGATGAATAAGGATGCAACTCGTCTGAGCGATGGACCCGACTGGACGTTTTCGCTGCTGGAAACCTACCTGGCGGAAATCGACCGGGTGGCGAAGCTATACCGACTGGATACCTACCCGCATCAGATTGAAGTCATTACCTCCGAACAGATGATGGATGCTTACTCCAGCGTCGGGATGCCGATTAACTACCCCCACTGGTCGTTTGGTAAAAAGTTTATTGAGACCGAGCGCCAGTATAAGCACGGGCAGCAAGGGCTGGCCTATGAAATTGTCATTAACTCCAACCCCTGTATTGCTTATCTGATGGAAGAGAACACCATCACCATGCAGGCGCTGGTGATGGCGCACGCCTGCTACGGGCATAACTCATTCTTTAAAAACAACTACCTGTTCCGCAGTTGGACCGATGCCAGTTCGATCGTCGACTATCTGCTGTTCGCCCGTAAATACATTACCGAATGCGAAGAACGCTACGGCGTGGATGAAGTTGAACGTCTGCTCGACTCGTGCCACGCGCTGATGAACTACGGCGTTGACCGTTATAAACGGCCGTCAAAAATCTCAATGCAGGAAGAAAAAGCGCGACAAAAAAGCCGTGAAGAGTATCTGCAAAGCCAGGTGAATACGCTGTGGCGCACCCTACCGAAGCGCGATGAAGAGAAAGCCGTCGAGTCTACGCGCCGCTACCCGTCCGAGCCGCAGGAGAACCTGCTGTACTTTATGGAAAAGAACGCGCCGCTACTGGAGCCGTGGCAGCGCGAGATTCTGCGTATCGTGCGTAAGGTTAGCCAGTATTTCTACCCGCAGAAACAGACGCAGGTGATGAACGAAGGCTGGGCGACCTTCTGGCACTACACCATCCTTAACCATCTGTACGATGAAGGCAAAGTGACCGAGCGCTTTATGCTGGAGTTCCTCCACAGTCACACCAACGTGGTGTTCCAGCCACCCTACAATAGCCCGTGGTATAGCGGTATCAACCCGTACGCGCTGGGCTTTGCCATGTTCCAGGACATTAAGCGCATTTGTCAGAACCCGACAGAAGAGGACAAATACTGGTTCCCGGATATCGCCGGTTCCGACTGGCTGTCCACCCTGCACTTCGCAATGCGTGATTTTAAGGACGAGAGCTTTATCAGCCAGTTCCTGTCGCCGAAAATCATGCGTGATTTCCGGCTGTTTACCGTTCTGGACGACGACCGTAATAATTATCTGGAGATTTCGGCTATCCACAACGAAGAGGGCTATCGGGAAATCCGCTCACAGCTCTCCTCTCAGTACAACCTCAGTAATCTTGAGCCGAATATTCAGGTGTGGAATGTCAATCTGCGCGGCGACCGTTCGTTGACCTTGCGCTACGTGCCACATAACCGCGCACCGCTGGATAAGGGCCGCAAAGAGGTGCTGAAACATGTCCATCGCCTGTGGGGGTTTGATGTACATCTGGAACAGCAGAACGCTGACGGTAGCATTGAGCTGCTGGAACGCTGCCCACCAAGGCCAAATGCGTTGTAAAGAATGTGATGACAAGCGATAAATGAAACCGCTTTACGCAAGTAACCTCCCTGATGTCTCACCGTCATAAAACAAAAATCCCCGCTTCGGCGGGGATTTTTGTTAACGTCCATGCAGGGATAAATCCCCCGGCAGCGACTTCTGCATACGATGCCAGATCTCGCCACTTTCGTGCCCGTAGCGGCGCACCGTCTCATAGACCTTCTCGTACTCGCCCTTCTCACACAGCTCAATCAGCTTATGATAGAAGCCCAGGCCCAGCGCACGCGCTTCCGGGCTGGAGAAATAGTGGCGTCCCAAACGCGTATAGAGCCCTTTCATCCCGTTGAGGATCAGGCCATAGATCGGATTACCGGAGGCAAACGCCAGACCACGGAACACGCTGTAATCCAGTTCAGCAAAAGCGTCGGCATGGTCGGCAACTTCACGCGTTGTCGCCAGCACTTCCAGCGCTTTTTCCGGATGCTGACGGAATGCGGTACGAATATAGATGGTGGCGATATTGGTGCGCACTGACAGCAGATTATCAATCAGCTGCGGCACGCTGTCATGATCGAGACGCGCCAACGTCTCCAGGATATTAAGCCCGGATGTCTCCCAAAAATTGTTGACCTTCGTTGGCTTACCGTGCTGAATCGTCAACCAGCCATCTCGCGCCAGGCGTTGCAACACTTCACGTAAGGTAGTACGGGTAACCCCAATTAATTCAGAGAGTTCGCGTTCTGCCGGAAGAATCGACCCAGGTGGAAAACGGTTATTCCAGATGCTTTCGACAATATACTCTTCCGCGAAACCCGCCGGGCTTTGCGCCTTAATGACCATAGTAAAAATTCCATTACACAGCGTTGCAATTGGACTCATCATACCAGAGCCAACATTGAGCAGATAGCAGGGCAACGGAATTAAAAAGGGATCGCCGTTTCATTTTTCATATTTCGTGGCCGGACGGAAAAGGTGCACACCGTGGGGAATTCTGGCGGTATATCTGTTTTAATGGTAAAAAATGTCATCTTTTCAGGAGGAAGACGATTGTCATGGAAATCTCTTACGGTCGCGCCCTGTGGCGCAACTTTCTTGGTCAGTCACCGGATTGGTACAAATTACTGCTGCTTATTTTCTTAGTGATCAATCCACTGGTGTTTTTGATCAATCCGTTTGTCGCCGGATGGCTACTGGTGGTGGAGTTTATCTTCACCCTGGCCATGGCGTTGAAGTGTTACCCACTGATTCCCGGCGGGCTGCTGGCTATTGAGGCCGTATTTATCGGCATGACGTCCGCTGAACACGTGCGCAACGAGGTGGCGGCTAATCTGGAAGTCCTGCTGCTGCTGATCTTTATGGTCGCCGGCATCTACTTTATGAAACAGCTGCTGCTGTTCATCTTTACCCGTTTGCTGCTGACCATTCGTAGTAAACGGCTGCTGTCGCTGGCCTTCTGTCTCGCCGCCGCGTTTCTGTCGGCATTCCTCGATGCCTTGACGGTGGTCGCCGTGATCATCAGCGTCGCGGTCGGCTTCTACAGCATCTATCATCGGGTGGTTTCCGCGCGACCGGATGATGACGACCTGCTGGACGACAGCCATATTGATAAACACTCGCGCGTGGTGCTGGAGCAGTTCCGCGCGTTCCTGCGCAGCCTGATGATGCACGCCGGTGTGGGGACCGCGTTGGGCGGCGTCATGACGATGGTCGGCGAGCCACAGAACCTGATTATCGCTAAGGTGGCGGGCTGGCATTTTGGTGAGTTTTTCCTGCGCATGTCCCCTGTCACCGTTCCGGTCTTTGTCTGCGGCCTGATCACCTGTCTGCTTTTGGAAAAGTTTAAAGCCTTTGGCTATGGCGCCGAACTGCCCGAACCCGTTCGTCAAATTCTTCATGATTTCGACGAGCGTAGCCGCAAGCAGCGCTCACGCCAGGAGAGCATGCGCCTCATCGTTCAGGGGATTATCGGTGTCTGGCTGGTGCTGGCGCTGGCGTTACATCTGGCGGAAGTGGGGCTGATTGGCCTGTCGGTGATTATCTTCGCGACCTCATTTACCGGCATTACCGACGAGCACGCGATTGGTAAGGCGTTTACCGAAGCGCTGCCGTTTACCGCGCTGCTGACGGTGTTCTTCGCGGTCGTAGCGGTGATTATCGATCAACACCTGTTTGCACCGATTATCGACTTCGTGCTGCAAGCTTCACCGCACGCCCAACGTTCGCTGTTTTATCTGTTTAACGGTCTGCTGTCGTCGATTTCGGATAACGTCTTCGTAGGTACCGTATATATCAACGAGGCCAAAACGGCACTCGATAACGGTGCGATCGATCTGCGTCAGTTCGAGCTGCTGGCCGTCGCTATCAACACCGGTACTAACCTGCCGTCGGTCGCCACGCCAAACGGTCAGGCGGCATTCCTGTTCCTGCTCACCTCCGCGCTTGCGCCGCTCATCCGCCTTTCCTATGGCCGTATGGTGTGGATGGCGTTGCCGTATACGATTGTGCTGACGCTGGTCGGCCTGCTGTGCGTTGAGTTTACCCTGCAGCCGATGATTGACTGGATGATGAATAAGGGAGTATTAGTACTTGCCACAATAACCCACTAATATAGCGGCGTTTATCGATGCCCGTCGGTTTTATCGCGGGCATTGCATCATCATTTACGAATTATTGCGTATAGCCAGATGGCAGGGCTATCGTTTTCGTTTACACTGCGTTTTCAAAGCACGTTCCAGGGAAATGATTATGTTGCGATATTTAAACCAGAGCTCACGTGGCCGCAGTGCCTGGTTATTACTGGCGTTAACCGCTTTTGCGCTTGAGTTAGTGGCATTATGGTTCCAGCATGTAATGCTGTTAAAGCCGTGCGTCCTGTGTATTTACGAACGCTGCGCGCTGTTTGGCGTGATGGGCGCCGGGATTGTCGGCGCTATCGCACCGAAAAGCCCGCTGCGCTATGTGGCGCTGCTGATTTGGCTGTATAGCGCCTTCCGCGGGCTGCAGCTGGCCTGGGAACACACGATGATTCAGCTGCATCCGTCGCCGTTTATGACCTGTGATTTTATGGCCCGTTTCCCGAGCTGGCTGCCGCTTGATAAGTGGCTGCCTCAGGTGTTCGTCGCTTCCGGCGATTGCTCTGTGCGCCAGTGGGAATTCTTATCGCTGGAGATGCCGCAGTGGCTGGTGGGTATTTTTGCCGCCTACCTGATCGTGGCGCTGCTGGTGCTGATTGCCCAGCCGTTTAAACCGAAACGCCGCGACCTGTTTGGCCACTAATTGTCGCTTGAGCCAGTGGCGATGCTATCGCTGCTGGCCCCTCTCCTACCAAATCCCCGCCAATGTCCCGATGCCATAACCGGCGACCAGCAGTAACCCCCAACCACCCAGATTGATCATAACCGCAAGTACTAACAGCTTTATTGAACTACGCATGTCCATCCCCACACCGATGCCGATAATATCTCTATCGGCAGAGTGCAGGAATTAAGGAGTGATTTTATTAACGGAAGCGTAAAAAGCGAGAATGAAGCACGAAATCGGACGTTAGTCAGCCCATTCTGGTTTATTCAAGATATGGTCTTGCCAGTCACGCACTTCTGACTCCTTCACCGCAATATGACGCACTGAAATGCGCTCGCCATGCATCGCGGCTTTCGAACCGGTTATCAGCGGATGCCACTGCGGCAGCGGTTGACCTTCCGCCAGCAGACGATACGCGCAGGTATGCGGCAGCCACTCGAAGGTAGGCAGGTTATCGCGGGTCAGCTTGATACAGTCCGGCTCATAGTCGAAACGGCGTTCGTAGTTACGGCATTGGCAGGTCTTGATGTTCAGCTGTTTGCAGGCAACGTTGGTAAAGTAAATTTCGTCGGTGTCTTCATCCATCAGCTTGTGCAGGCAGCACTGGCCGCAGCCGTCGCACAGCGACTCCCATTCGGCATCAGTCATGTCGTCAAGGGTCTTGCTCTGCCAGAAAGGTAATTCGCTCATCGGGATGTCCACATCAAAAATCAGGGTGCTTCTTATAACCAGTCTGGCACAGGGATGCAAGTTTTGCCGCCCGATTGGGGCGGCAAGCAGGGATTACAGCACGCGGGTTGTCAGAGAATAGCCGTTAAACAGCACGTCCAGTTCATCACCACCGTGGAGCGGGCCGACGCCTTCCGGCGTACCGGTCAGCACCACGTCGCCCGGCTTGAGGGTGAAGAAGCGGCTCATGTAGGCAATCAGCGGCACGATTTTGTGGATCATATCCGCCGTCGAGCCCTGCTGACGCACCTCGCCGTTCACCTTCAGGCCCAGCGTGGTATTTTGCGGGTCGCCCTCGAAGGCTGCCGCCGGGATAAAACCGGAGATCGGGCAGGAATTATCAAAGCCTTTCGCTTTTTCCCACGGTTGCCCGGCCTTTTTCATTTTGCTCTGCACGTCGCGCAGCGTGAGGTCCAGCGCGACACCATAACCCGCAATAGCCTGCATGACGTGATCTTCCGTTGCCTGACGCAGCGTCGCGCCAATCAGCACCGCCAGCTCTACTTCATGGTGCACTGACCCCAAGCCCTGCGGCAGAATCAGCGGCTGGCGCAAGTCGCAGAGTGCGGTTTCTGGCTTAATAAACAGCACGGGCTCTTCCGGCGTCGCGCCGCCCATCTCCTGGATATGCTTTGCATAATTACTGCCAACACAGACAACTTTGCTTACCGGGTAATCCAGCAGCGCACCCTGCCAGTTATGATGTTGATACATACTTTTCCCTTATTTGTTGTGTAACCAGGAACAGACATTAGCCGGAAGCGAAAACTATTCGCCCTTATTTTTGACGTCGGCCAGATGCTGTTTCAACAGATTTTCAGGCGGCGGTGGCATCTGTAAATAATAGCCCTGATCTTTTAACGCCTGTTTTACCTTTTCCAGATCGGCATTGATAAGCTTCTTTCGTCCGTCCAGCGGCAACAGCATCGCCAGCTGCGGCTGGCCGAAGCCCTGCATCAGTTCTTCCGGGACGCGAGAGAAATCGTCTTTTTTTTCGACATACAAATAGGTTTGATCACGTTTAGAACTACGATAAATCACACAAAACATACTTTATACTCGGAATTAGGACTGTGGTTACTTGCTTGAATATATTAGTGACTATAACATGACTGATAGTCTTCGGAATATCGCCGCGCGCGAAGCTGCGATAAATAGCAAATTGAGTAAGGCCAGGATGTCAAACACGCCAATCGAACTTAAAGGCAGTA
>NZ_CBDKZX010000046.1:0-32159 GCF_965301105.1 Kluyvera sp. | reverse complement strand
ATGATCCAGAACGGGTTCAGCGCCTGATACTGTTCCGGTTCGAACGCGATACCCAGAATAGAGTGTTCAACGTTACGAATCGCGAAGAAGTTCAGTGAGGTCGGCATCTGGCTGTACAGCACGAAGAAGATGATCGCTTCGAGCATCAGGATAAAGGCCACAATCATCTTACGACGCGGCGCACCGGTCATGGAGAAGGTTTCTTTACCGAAGATAATGATGATGCCCAGTGCGATAACGCCCAGAACCATACGTGCGATGCCCTGGTTGTGCAGCAGCCAGGTCGCGATAGCGATCAGGATAACGACACCAACGATGGTCAGCAGCAGATTGCGGTAGTTAGTCGGCTCGAAGTCAGGTTTGGAACCGTACTGTTTAACCCAACGCTGGCAGAAGGCGAAGTTCACAACGGTGATCAGCATACCGACGACGCTCAGCGCGAACGCGGTGCTCCAGCCGTACTTGGCTGCCAGCCAAGGCGTTGCCAGCATAGAGAAGAACGAACCGATATTGACGGACATGTAGTACATGGTGAATGCACCGTCCAGACGCGGGTCGTCTTTGGCATAGCAGGTAGAGAGCAGGGAAGACGGGTTGGCTTTGAACAGGCCGTTACCCACGGCAATCGCCGCCATACCCATATAAACGATACCCGCGTCGTGGCCTGACCATGCGACTAAAGCATAGCCGATGGCGAGAACGACGGCGCCCAGCATGATAACGCGTTTTGTCCCCAGCACTTTATCGCCCAGCCAGCCGCCGATAGCAACCAGACCGTAAACCAGAGCACTGAAGGAAGAGAACAGAGTAATGGAGTCCGCTTCGGACATACCCAGCTGTTTCACCAGGTAAACGGCCATGATGCCCTGAAGGCCGTAGAAACCAAAACGCTCCCACAACTCGATAGAGAAAATGAGATAGAACGCTTTAGGTTGTTTGAAGGCGTTTAAGCTAACGCTTTCCGTTGGTTTTTTGTTTGCAGTAGACACATATACCTCTTATTTACATCCCATTTCATGGGGGGTGTACTGGGCGGAGATGCTCTTTTTGGCACCCGCCTTATAGTTATTCTGGAGGGAAACGGCAAGTAATGTTCACTATCCTGCGCCTTCAGACAAGGCTTTTGCAATACTCTGTTACAAATAAAAAATCTGGTACAATCAACCGTCTTTGCAAATGTTATTTAGCGTTAAATTTCATTGTTTAAAAATTGACGGTTTATTCTTCTGATAAAGTAGGGCGAAACGCGTAACATAACCATATCTTCTGCTGATGACGCTTAAAAGTAGTGATATAGGCTGGATTCTGAAAAATTGCTGGATGATCATCTTGTGCTCTGTAAATGGAGCATTGTGATGATGGCGGCGTTTGCTACGTAAAGAAACATAAATGCAACATTATGTTGCTCGGATGTTCTCGTCAGCGTTTGTATAGAAATTTTCGCTAGTGATGACGTATTTAACCTGTCAAAGCGGTATATAAGCGCTAAAAGTGCCAAATACTGAATAATTATATGGGATTAAACGCTGCTTGAGTGAGGATAAGCATGCGTGGCGTTGACTTGCCACGCAGCCAGATATGAACTACAGCTCGGTTTTCTCTTTATATTCACAGAGATCTTCGATGAGACAAGAGCCACAGCGCGGTTTGCGCGCGATGCAGGTGTAGCGGCCATGAAGAATCAGCCAGTGGTGGCAGTCGACCTTAAACTCGGCAGGAACCACTTTTAACAGCTTATCTTCAACCTGCTCAACGTTTTTACCGGGGGCAAAGTTGGTGCGGTTGCAGACGCGGAAAATATGCGTGTCGACGGCGATGGTCGGCCAGCCGAAGGCGGTGTTGAGCACCACGTTGGCCGTTTTACGGCCGACTCCCGGCAGAGCCTCCAGCGCTGCACGATCTTCCGGAACCTCCCCGCCGTGCAGTTCAAGCAACATACGGCAGGTCTTAATCACGTTTTCAGCTTTACTGTTAAACAGGCCGATCGTTTTAATGTATTCCTTCACACCGTCTACGCCGAGGTCCAGCATCGCCTGTGGGGTGTTGGCAACAGGGTAAAGCTTTGCCGTCGCTTTATTGACGCTCACGTCCGTAGCTTGTGCCGAAAGCAGCACCGCGATCAGCAGTTCAAAAGGGGATGTGAAATTCAATTCCGTGGTCGGGTGCGGATTGTTGTCCCGCAGACGACTTAAAATTTCCAGCCGTTTCGCTTTATTCATCAGGCTTTCTCTGCGCTATCAACGCCTGCATTTTCTGCGCTAGCAGCCTGTGCACGACGTTGTTTCGTCCGTTCGTCAATCAGGTATTTGATCGCCAGCAGCATACCGAGACCAATGAAGGCGCCCGGCGGCAGCATTGCCAGCAGGAAAGGGGTATCGGTATGAAAGACTTCAATACGCAATACTTTCGCCCAACTGCCCAGCAGGCCGTCGGCGCCGTCGAAGAGCGTCCCATTACCCAGCAGCTCGCGAATTGACCCCAGCACAAACATCGTGCAGGTGGCTCCCATGCCAATAGCAAAACCATCCAGCGCCGACAGCGCCGGGCCTTTTTTGGCCGCAAAGGCTTCCGCGCGGCCCACCACGATACAGTTGGTGACGATCAGCGGGATAAAGATACCGAGAGACTGATACAGGCCAAAGGCGTAAGCGTTGATCAGCATCTGTACGGCACTCACCACCGACGCGATAATCATCACGTAGATAGGAATGCGAATTTCCGCGGGTGTCCAGCGACGCAGGCTGGAGATGGCCAGGTTGGTCAGTGTCAGCACCAGCGTAGTTGCCAGGCCCAAACCCAGCGCGTTGGTGGCGGTAGAGGTCACCGCCAGGAGTGGGCACATGCCCAGCAACTGAACCAGCGCGGAGTTATTTTTCCAGAGACCCTGGACAATAACCTCTTTAACTTCGCTCATGATTTACTCTCCACAGGATTGAAGTTGCGACAGTTGATTCGGCAGCGTTTTGGCATACAGCCCGGCGCGTTTCACCGCGTTGACCACCGCACGCGGGGTAATTGTCGCACCGGTAAACTGGTCGAATTGCCCGCCGTCTTTTTTCACCGCCCATTGACTGTCGTCAGGACCGGCGATCTTCTTGCCGCTGAAGAAGGTAATCCAGTCGGAAAGGCGGAGTTCGATTTTATCTCCCAGCCCCGGCGTTTCATGATGCTCGGTGACGCGTGTGCCCAGTACAGTACCGTTGAAGTCGGCGCCGACCAGCAGTTGAATGGCGCCGGAATAGCCGTCTGGCGCGGTGGCTTCTATTACTGCGGCCACCGGTTTATCGTCCTTGCGGGCGATATAGATTTTGTGCGCGCCTTTCCCCAGCTCGGGGGCGTCAACGACAAAGCAGCTCTTGAGCAGCGAATTATTATAGCTGTCAGCGGGAATGACCTGCTGGAAAAGCGCGTTTTGCTGCTTTTCTGCCTGTTCGTCGATGGTGTGCTTGGTTAACTGGTTGATCGCCGCGGTTAGCCCGGTAGAGCCTGCGGCGAACAGCGCCAGCGTGACACCGTGTTTACGCATGGTTTTTAACATCGTTATCCTCAGCGGTGTCCGTAAACGCGCGGGCGCGTGTAATAGTCAATCAGCGGTACCGTGATGTTAGCCAGCAGCACGGCAAAAGCCACGCCGTCCGGGTAACCGCCGAAGCTGCGAATCAGCCACACCAGCAGGCCCGCCAGCGCGCCAAAGATCAGACGTCCGCGGTTGGTCGTCGAGGCGGTGACCGGGTCGGTCAGAATAAAGAAAGCACCCAACATGGTCGCGCCGGACAGCAGATGCATCTGCGGTGAGGCGAGGTCGTCCGGATGGAGCAGCCAGCCAAGCGTCGCACAGACCATCAGACTTAACAGGAAGCTCACCGGGATATGCCAGCGAATCGCTTTTTGCCATAACAGGAACAGGCCACCCACAAGGTACGCGATGTTTACCCATTGCCAGCCCACGCCGGCCAGCGCGCCATGATAAATCGCTGAGTTCAGAATATTTTCTACCGGCTGACCGGCGTGACGTGAGGTTTTAAAGGTATCCAATGGTGTTGCCTGGCTGATGCCATCAATACCTAACTTCAGGGCATTCATATCCTGACCCGCGACGGTGTGGCCGGTAAAGATCATCTGCACCGCGTCCATAAAACCCGGGGTGGCGGCGGCAACACCGTGCGGCGGCAGCCAGGAGGTCATTTGAACCGGGAAAGAGATCAGCAGTACCACGTAGCCAATCATCGCCGGGTTGAATGGGTTCTGTCCGAGTCCGCCATACAGCTGTTTGGCGATAATAACGGCAAAGACCGTGCCCAGAACGACCATCCACCACGGCGCGAAAGGCGGAATACTGATGGCCAGTAACAAGCCGGTCAGCAGCGCTGAGTTATCGGCCAGGGTGCGGGGAATATTTTGCTTGCGCAGACGCAAGACCAGCGCTTCTGCAAGCAGGGCGGTTACTATCGCCAGGATGAGCTGAATAAAGGTTCCCCAGCCAAAAAACCAGCTCTGCACCAGAATGCCGGGCAGGGCGGCGACGATCACCAGCATCATAATGCGCGATGTCTGGCGATGGTTGTGGGTGTATGGGGAACTTGCGATCTTGAAAACCATTTAATCCTCGTTAACGGCCTGAGCGGCTTTCCTGGCTTGAACACGGGCAATAGCAGCAGCAACGGCGGCTTTGCGTGGATCGTCGTTGGCGGCGGGTTCGCTAACCGCGTTTTGCGCCGCTTTGCGCGCTTTGGCACGGGCGATGGCAGCCTCAACCGCGGCTTTACGCGGGTCAACGGTCTCGCTCTCGCTGACGACGGGCGCAGTTTCTGCCGATTGCGCCGCTTTACGGGCTTTGGCACGGGCGATGGCTGCCTCAACTGCGGCCTTACGCGGGTCAACGGTTTCGCTCTCGCCGACAGCGGGCGCAGTTTCTGCCGATTGCGCCGCTTTACGTGCTTTGGCGTGGGCAATGGCTGCCTCAACCGCCGCTTTACGTGGGGCGCTGCTTGCCTCTGTCACATCGGCTTCTGGCTGCATTTCCGCTTTACGGGCTTTTGCACGTGCAATAGCTGCCTCTACGGCGGCTTTGCGTGGATCGATGACATCATTCGCGCTTTGACGTTTTTCCGCCTGAGCGGCGCGAGCCTGCGCTTTACGGGCTTCACGCGCGGCAGCGACGGCGCTGTTATCCGGAAGTGCGCCGGATTGAATCACAATTGGCTGCGTTGCCTGCTGCTGTTTTTCACGCACCCGCGCCAGGGCGGCATGAATAGCGTCCTGGTCTTTAGCTGTAGGCTGAACGGCCGCTTTTTTATGACGTTCCTCGCGAGCGATTTTCTCACGTTCAAGGCGCTGTTGACGCGCTTCGAAACGGGCTTTGGCTTCAGCGGCGCGCTGTTCTTCCTGGCGGATGGCGCTGATTTCCGCCTTTTCCTGACGGAAATACTGCACCAGCGGAATACTGCTTGGACACACCCATGCGCAGGCGCCGCACTCAATGCAGTCAGACAGATTATGCGCGGTGGCCTTGTCGTGCTGCTGACCTTTGCTGAACCAGTAAAGTTGCTGCGGCAGCAGGTCTGCCGGGCAGGCGTCAGCACAGGCACTACAGCGGATGCAACCTTTTTCCTCTTCGAGTTCGCCCATTTCCGCCGCCGACGGGGCCAGTAGGCAGTTAGTGATTTTCACCACCGGAACGTCGAGCCAGGGCAGAGTAAAGCCCATTAGCGGGCCGCCCATAATCACCATCTGGTCACTGGTCGGGCAGAATCCCGCGTGGCTCAGCAGATGTTTGACCGGCGTGCCGAGGCGCGCCCAGACGTTGCCCGGCAGCGAAACTGATTCGCCGGTCAGCGTCACCACACGTTCAGTGAGGGGCTCGCCGTCAATCACAGCGCGTTTCACCGCGTAGGCCGTACCGACGTTTTGCATCAGGACGCCAATGTCGGAAGAACGCCCGCCGTGCGGCACCTGTTTACCGGTTAAAATTTGCGTCAGCTGTTTCGCGCCGCCGGAGGGGTATTTGGTTGGGATGACACGTAAACTGATGCCGTGGCAGCCTGCAAGCACGGCGCGCATCATTGAGATGGCCTGCGGCTTGTTATCTTCGATGCCAATCAGCACCTGCTGTGGCTGCAGAATGTGTGCCAGAATCTGGATGCCTTCGACAATCTGCGCCGCGCAGTCCTGCATCAGGCGATCGTCGGCGGTAATGTACGGCTCACATTCGGCGGCGTTGATGATTAACGTCTCAATTTTATCGCCACCGCCGCGCAGTTTGCTGCCTGTCGGGAAGCCCGCACCGCCTAATCCGGCCACGCCGAACTGATGAATACGTTCAATCAGCGCTTCACGGCTGTGATTTTTGTAATCATGCCAGCCGTCGCGAGCTATCCACCGGTCTTCACCGTCGGCATCAATGATCACGCTCATTTCCGGCAGCGCAGAAGGGTGCGCTGTCGCATGAGGTTCAATGGCGACAACCGTACCTGACGTTGGCGCATGAACGGGCAGCATACGCCCCCAACCACGGGTTAGCGGCTGGCCGCGCAGAACGCGATCGCCCGGCTGAACGCACAGTTCGCCTTCGGCGCCGATGTGCTGCTTCAGAGGAATAACAAAACGCTGGGCAAGCGGTATCTGGCGCAGTGGCGTCCCGCTAGACTGCGTTTTCATCTCTGGCGGGTGAATACCCCCGTCGAAATCCCAGATTTTGTCTTTTCTGAAGGCGGAGAATAGCTTAAGCATGGTGTTCCACAGGAATAATTCGTACCGGGATCGTTTGCAGATCCCATTTCCAGCTTTCGGTGGTCGTTTCTACCGGGCGTAACTCAATACACTGAGTAGGGCACGGGGCAACACACAAATTACAGCCGGTACACAGATCGCTCACCACCGTGTGCATGGCACGCGTGGCGCCAATGATGGCATCCACCGGGCAGGCCTGTATGCATTTGGTGCAGCCGATACAGTTATTTTCATCGATAACCGCCAGCATACGCACAGGCTCCGACACCGCTTCGTCGCCGCCAATGGGCTGCGGGTCGACGTTCAGTAACTCGGCGATTTTCAGCATGACGGCTTCACCGCCAGGCGCGCAGCAGTTAATTTTTTCACCATTACTGACCGCTTCGGCGTAAGGGCGACAGCCAGGGTAGCCGCATTGGCCACACTGGCTTTGCGGCAGCAGTTCATCAATTTTTTCGACTACCGGGTCGTCCTCAACGGCAAAACGGCGCGAGGCGTAACCGAGAATGACGCCAAAAATCAGCCCTAATACGCTGATTGCAGCGACAGCAATCCAGAAGGTCATCATTACAACTTCACCAACCCACTAAAGCCCATAAAGGCCAACGACATTAAACCTGCGGTAATCAACGCAATGGCGTTGCCGCGGAAAGGGGCGGGAACATCGGAGACCACCAGGCGTTCGCGGATGGAGGCGAAGAGCACCATAACCAGCGAAAAGCCCACGGCGGCGGAGAAACCGTACAGCGCCGATTGCAGAAAATTGTGGCCGAGGTTGATATTCAGCAATGCCACGCCGAGCACGGCGCAGTTGGTGGTGATAAGCGGCAGGAAAATACCCAGCAGACGATACAGCGCCGGGCTGGTTTTACGCACCACCATTTCGGTGAACTGGACGACCACAGCGATGACCAGAATAAAGGCCAGCGTGCGCAGGTAGACTAAATCCAGCGGGATGAGGATCCAGGTGTCGATAAGCCAGGCGCAAATAGATGCCAGCGTCATCACGAAGGTTGTCGCCAGCCCCATTCCCATAGCGGTTTCCAGTTTTTTGGAAACGCCCATAAACGGGCACAGCCCAAGGAACTTCACCAGGACGAAGTTATTTACCAGAACTGTACCGATAAAGAGCAATAAATAGTCAGTCATCATTCGACCTGTAACAAAAAAAGCCACCTATTATCTGACAAAGTGCCTCAAGCGACAACAGGTTAACTGTGGGGTTATTACGCGCGGGTAAAGGTGCGTTTAACCCGTTGAGAACGCTTGAGATAAGGCACAATCAGCGCAGCTGCCAACAGGGGAAGCAGAAGTTGACGCACGGCCAGATCATCGGAGATAGGCGAAAACGCAAAAGCTTTGACTGCCAGCAGTACGCCAATCATCAGCCAGATGATGTAGTGTTTTGGCGCGTTGTATCGGCGTTTGAAGAAAGCAATTGTCAGCCACAGCGTGTAATACCACATGGCAATAAATGACAGGAATGACAGTCCGAGAAATAGCGTATTGCTGCCGCCCATTTCTTTAACCAGCGCCAGAGTGTGCGGATTGAGCAGGACGTAACCAAATTTCACCAGCGTGATGGTGATGCTTAAAAGCTGCACAAGCAGCCAGGCTAATGGGCCAAGCAGCCATCCGCCAATACGTTCTGCAGAATTATCTGACATTGTGTCTCCTGAAAATCAGCGCCAGCCATGAGAGGAAAAATACAGGTCGAGGAGTATAAGCAACTGGCGCTGAGGAAAAAACTATTATTGCACAAAACGCCAAACGTTCTTGGGAACCTGTCCAAGATCGTACAAACGACCGCCAGAAACCAGCTCAGCACGGCGATGGTCGGCGGCGCGATACATATTGATAAGTTCTTCAGTGTTGCTCAGCGAATAGTTCAGGTGGTCGTAGAGTTTTTCAAGATTGTCCAGCGAACTAACTTTGCGGAACTTTAATAAATAATCCAGAACGGTCATTTGAGGGCATCCATTATAATGTTAAAGCTCACCGTACACCGTTTTCTACCAGGCAATGGGGAGAAAACGAGACAGTTAATGCGGCATTTATAGCCAATGTGTTTATCGACATCCGTTTTAATAGAGAGTTCAGCGTCTATAGCTCAACCTCGATGGGATATCGCGAATTATTTGGCTATTAAGAATGAATTACAATGACAGAAAATGTGCTTATTGATTTCGCCCCAAAATTAGGGCGATTTTATGCAGTCAGGGCGTCGTCTGACGCCCTGAAAGGGAAGGGTTAGCGGTTCTCGCCGCGACTGGCAATGACGTCTTTGTACCAGAAGAAACTTTTTTTACGCTTGCGCGCCAGGTTCTGCTTATGGTCGACGTAAACAAAGCCATATTGCTTTTTATAGCCGTTGAGCCAGCTCAGTAAATCGATAAACGACCACGGATAATACCCGCGGACGTCCGCACCAAGCGCAATCGCTTTTTCCAGCGCATCAATGTGTACGCGCAGGAAGTCGATCCGCGGATCATCAACCACTTCTCCATCGATAATTGGGTCAACCGCGCCCAGGCCGTTTTCAGTGATATAGACGGGAATATCGCCGTAGCGTTCTTTGATCATCATGATGCCATCGGTCAGCCCCTGCGGCCAGATTTCCCAACCCCATTCGGTATAGACGCTTTCCGGGTTGCGTACGAAATAGAACAGCCCCTCGACACCCTGTTCGCCGCTGACTTTTTCTTTGGGCGGCTGGGCGGAAACGGTCTCACGGCGATAGTAGTTGAGACCAATAAAGTCGCAGCGGTTGTTACGTAGCAGTTCGTCATCACCCGGCGCAAAGCGCGGCACGCCCCATAACGCCTGCGTCTGCGCCAGCAGCTCATCCGGATAGCGGCCTTTCAACACCGGATCGTAGAGCCAGTGGGTATGAATGGCATCCGCCAGCTCGGTTGCTGCGATATCTTCCGCGCTATTGGTCAGCGGCGAGTGCGGCTGAAGCACGTTCACAAAGCCAATTTCACCTTTTATTTCCATACCGCGGAAGGCTTTCACGGCCATGGCGTGGGCGACAAAGACGTGGTGGCAGGCCTGAATGGCGCGCGCCGGGTTTCGCACTGACGGCGGATGGCTGCCGGTGATATAGCCGTGGCCAATAAACACGATGGTTTCGTTAAAGGTGGCCCATTTCTTTACCCGCGAGCCAAAGCGTGAATAACACAGGCGGGCATACTCTTCAAACGCCTCCGCCGTGGAACGCGCTTCCCAGCCACCTTCATCCTGCAGCGCCTGTGGCAGGTCCCAGTGATAGAGGGTAATCATTGGCTCAATGTTATGTGCCAGCAGGGCGTCAATTAAATCGCTGTAGAACTTGACTCCGGCTTCATTGATTTCGCCGCGGCCTTCCGGCAACAGGCGGGGCCAGGAGATGGAAAAACGGTAGCTTTGCAGACCCATTTCGGCCATCAGTTCAACGTCTTCTTTGAAGCGATGGTAGTGATCGACGGCGACATCGCCGTTGGTGCCCTGGTAGGTGGTCCCGGGTTGATGAGAGAAAATATCCCAGATGGACGGGCCTTTGCCGTCTTCGTTATATGCACCTTCAACCTGGTACGCTGCAGTAGCGGCACCCCAGAGAAAATTTTGGGGAAAAGCAGACATGTAACACTCCTTATCTGTGTGATAAGGGGAGTGTAAAGTGAGGGCTCATGATGTGCAACCGGTTTCAGAAACCGGTTGCACGGATGCGATCCGAATCACTTTTTTAACGTGTCGAAATTACTTTTTTTGCAGTGATGCGGTGGCCGTGGGTTCGGGCGACTTGTAGTCGTCAATGTGATGCGCGACAAACAGCAGAAGAACGGAAAAACCCAGAATAACCCAACCAATCAGTTCAACAATACGAGACAATACGGAATTCATGAAATTTATCTAACAATCCATTGATAAAATAACGCCAGAGCAAGATCTTAGCGCGCCCGCGCCACAACGCAAGTTTTCAGCGGAATCGATTCCACGAGTGCTTATTATTTCAACAGATAGCCATTTGCCGCGCCATAATGTTATTAAACTGTTGTACGGCATCATAAGATGAGGTCAAATAAGAAATCGATTACAAAGTTGGTTGAATCCCGTTACTTCAGAAGTGAGGCTGCAATATGAGTGACCCAATCCGCGTAGGGCTGGTGGGCTATGGTTACGCCAGTAAGACATTTCATGCGCCGCTGATTAGCGGCACGCCAGGTATGGAACTGGCGATTGTCTCCAGCAGTGACGCCGCTAAGGTGCATGCCGACTGGCCTGCGGTCAGCGTGGTATCTGACCCCCAGGCGCTGTTTAACGACCCCGGTATTGATCTGATTGTCATTCCTACGCCGAACGATACCCATTACCCGCTAGCTAAAGCCGCGCTGGAAGCAGGGAAGAACGTGGTAGTCGACAAACCCTTTACCGTGACACTGTCACAGGCGCGCGAGCTGGACACGCTGGCAAAACAGCAGGGCAAACTGCTGTCTGTTTTCCACAACCGTCGCTGGGACAGCGATTTTCTGACGGTTAAGGCGCTGATTAATGAAGGTAAATTAGGCGATATCACCCATTTCGAATCACACTTTGACCGTTATCGTCCGCAGGTTCGTGCCCGCTGGCGTGAACAGGCTGGGCTGGGTAGCGGCATCTGGTATGATTTAGGGCCGCATTTACTCGATCAGGCGGTCAATCTGTTTGGCTTACCGCAAAGCCTGTATGTCGATCTCGGCCAGCTGCGTCCGGGTGCGCAGGCGACGGATTACTTCCATGCGGTGCTGACCTATCCGCAGCGTCGCGTCGTGCTCCACTCAACGCTGCTGGCCGCGGCAGAAACGGCTCGCTATATCGTCCATGGCACACAGGCCAGCTACGTGAAATTTGGCCTTGACCCGCAGGAAGATCGCCTGAAAAACGGTGAGCGCTTGCCGCAAGCCGATTGGGGCTATGACATGCGCGACGGCATTCTGACCACGGTTGAAGGTGAAGAGCGAGTCGAAGAAAGCTGGCTGACGTTGCCGGGTAATTACCCCGCATATTACGCCGCCATTCGCGATGCCCTGAACGGCATCGGTGAGAACCCGGTGCCCGCAGGTCAGGCCATTCAGATCATGGAGTTGATTGAGCTGGGCATTGAATCCGCGAAGCATCGTGCTGCGCTGACGCTGGTATAAAGAGGCAGGAAAATCCCGGTAGCGAAAGCTACCGGGATGCTTTTTATCCGCGTTGGACGCGGGCGAGGAGCGCCTGCTTTTCGCCCGCCGACAGGAATGCCATTTCCAGGCCGTTAATCTGCGCCTGACGAATCTGCGCAGGAGTTAACCCTGCGGCGGGAGCGGCGACACGGTATTCGTGTTGAATATCAATCCCTTGTACGGCCGGATCGTCGGTATTCAGGCTGGCCAGTACGCCATGTTCGAGGAACGTTTTCAGAGGATGCTGCGCCAGCGACGCGACGGTACTGGTCTGAATATTGGAGGTCAGACAGGATTCAATGCCGATGCGTTTTTCCGCGAGGAAATCCATTAACGCTGGATCTTCAACCGCTTTGACGCCGTGACCAATGCGCTCCGCGCCAAGCTCACGAATGGCCTGCCAGATACTTTCCGGGCCGGCAGCTTCACCGGCATGGACGGTAATGCGCCAGCCAGCATCGCGCGCGCGCGTGAAGTGGTCGAGGAACAAAGTGCCAGGGAAGCCGAGCTCATCACCGGCCAGGTCGAGTGCGGTAATGCCATCGCGGTGCGCGAGAAGGGCGTTCAGTTCTTCTTCACAGGCCGCCTCGCCGAATGTGCGGCTCATAATGCCAATCAGACGCGCTTCAACATCAAACGCCTTGCAACCTTCTTTTACCCCGGCAATCACGGCTTCTACCACGCCGTCTACCGGTAACTGGTGAGTCATCGCCATATAGCGTGGGGAGAAACGCAGCTCAACGTAGTGCAGGCCATTACGCGCCGCATCTTCCACGTTTTCATAAGCAACGCGACGACAGGCCTCTAAAGAAGCCAGCACCTTAACCCCCCAATCAAGCTTGCTGAGGAAACTAACCAGATCCGGTTCATTGCTGGTGACCTGCACGTGCGGCAGCAGCGTTTCCAGCGTAGAGGCAGGCAGCGACAGATTAAACTGGCGGCCGAGATCGAGGATGGTTTGGGCGCGAATATTACCGTCAAGGTGGCGGTGAACGTCAGTTAAAGGCAGGTTGGTATCGATCATGGCAGCACTCTTATTTTAGTTAAAGTGCAAATCATTATACCATAGGGCTATAACCGATTAAAAGTATCGAAAAAAACTCACGTAACAGGGCATTAGCGAAACGATCAGAAGATTTGCCGCAGTTTATTGTGTCGCCTGATGGTTGCCAAACCGCTCGCACGGCAATGCCCTGTCTCTCTTTTATTCAGTGATGAGTTTTGCCACATTCGGCCGGTTGCGGTATTTATCTTCCCATGGCATCCCATAGCCCACCAGCAGATCGTCATTTTCCATTTCATAGGCATAGTACAATTTTGCCGGAATGGTCACGCGACCCGGTTTGACAAACAGAACGGCCACGGCAACAGAAGCCGGATGAAAATTGTCCTGGATATATTCAACAAGGCGCTTCATTGTGCCGCCAGATTCGATTGCATCATCGATAAGAATGACGTGGCGGTTCTCAATCTGAATGTTCTGGTGATAGACAATAGCCGAACTGTTATTGCGTTCACCGGGGGTGTGCGGGCAGGAGATATAATCCATGTTAATGTCAAAATTGAGCTGTCTTGTCAGATCCGCCGTATAGAGAATCCCGCCCGGAACCACGGTAATGACCACGGCATCGGTGTAATCCTGGCTGATCTGTGCGGCGACATTACGCACGCCTGCCGCAATACTCGCTTCGTCGAGAATGATATCGCCAATAGTGTGAGTGTTCATAGTAAGACCCGTTTTCGTTTATTAAAGGCGGTTATTGAGTTGATTTAACCCACCTTAATCACTAAAGAGGGTGTCTGTAAAAAGGTTTATGGCGGCGCTGTCGCGACGTTGCCTGATACGGGGCATTTCGTCGGCCAAAAACGAAGGAAACGGACGCGATGATATTCAAATCCACGCCTTTTAGCGTTAACGGAGAATTACGGCGTTTGGGGGGAATGCTTGATAATATGCAGCAAGGGATAGCGCTGCAGCCACCGTTTCTCCGCAACCCGGTCTGTGAAGATAGAGTATTTCTCATGCTCAAAGCGCGGCGTTGGCTTTAACCGCAATTCAAACAGATCTTCAAGTCCATAGGGCGCCACAATCTCAATACCCTGTGTTCCCGCTAGCCTTACGGCCACTGCCGTTGCCGTCTCGGGCCAGAAGCCGAGAGCATGTTCCGTGGAGTGGTAGGGGGCGTCACCGTTGCGTTGGTGCATCCGGGCCTGATTTTTTACCGACCAATTGAAGGTGGGATTGCGTCGTTTCAGCGTCTCCTCAAACTCAAGATCTTGCGCGGCGGAAGGCTGTTTATCATCGAACCAGACTACATCTACATCTGCCGGCATCGGTGGATACGGGTGCCCATGCAGGTGTGCCCAAACGGCGTCGCGGACGAACCCGGCGCCAATCCACCCGTCAGATAAGTGAAGATCATGTACGGCCGTGAGCGCCTGCATCCTCAGAGGATCGCGTGAAAGTAATGCCTGTAGTGCTTGCGAATAATCCATTGGCTTTCCGATAGCTTATGTTTTGGCGAACAGGTGCCGATTTTACAGTAACGGCAAAGCAGGCATGAAGCCGTTGTAGTCTCCTGTTAATAGCTTAGCGTAATTACCACCGTGTCGGTGTAGGTCCCCGCCTCTGGCCACTGTTGCGGCGGCACTTTGCCATAGACCACCATTTGCTGCTGCTGTCCACTGTCGGCGTACTGTTTTTGCGGCGTCTCAGACGTCCATTGCGCGGTGTGGGCGGCGTCCTGGTAGAGATCGTAGCGGAGGCAATCTCCGTTATTACAGAGCTGGCGCGCGTTGCCATCCGGATGTAACCCCTCGCCGATGCTTACCGCGTAGCTGGTTCCAGTAGGACATTGAATGGTGATGTTTGCCGTTGCATTGGCTTCAAGCTGGCTGCTCTGCACCGGGCTTCGATGCCCGAAGTCCATATCATCGACGTTCAGTATCTCGCAACCGTTTTTGACCGTGGCGGTAGCGCTGATTTGATCGGTCACGGTGGTGCCGGAGAGCCCGCTGCATGAAGGGAGAGACTGCATAGATGACGCCGAGGCATAGCTTATCTGCACGCTAGTGGCGTAATCATAATAATTGCCCGCGCTGACGTTGTTTTGCCCGGCGTTGATTTTGCCAATCAACGGGATGTCGTGCTCGACGTTGGCTTGCCCCGAGGCCAGCTCAAGGTCAATCTGGGCGTAGACGTCGCTGTTCTGGCTGAGCGGATGATGGAGATCATAAAGCGAATACAGCGAGAAATAGAGCGGTGTGGTCGACGGCTCATTCTGGCTCATCGGTATTGGGTCGTTGGCCATCAGCTTCAGGCAGGCGCGAACAAACTCGGTGTGGCCGTCATAGTTATTGCAGGTAAAAGGGAGCTTAGTGCTGGTGGCGCTACTCTGTCCGGGCGTGACGGTGCCAAAACTTAATCCCGCCGGGCTGCCGTTCCAGCAGTTTGCCGCCCTCGCGGCAGGGCTTAAGGTTAACATCAACGTGAATAATAGGGCGGTTAGCCCGAGAAAGCGATTTATAGACATCGTGCGTTGAGCGTCTCCAGTGAGCGAGTTGGACGGAATTTTTGCGGCAGCGTCACGCTGCAGGAAGAGGATGCCCATTGCACCTTCAGTCTGCCGCCTGCCGGAGGATCTTCAAGATAGATTTTGCCGTCGTAACCGGCGATCGTCTGTTGGGTTCCGCGCGCGGGCTTCTGGCCGTGACTATCGGCGACGTTAACCTGGGCAGAAAACGGCACGTTTTTTCCATCGGGCAAGGTCACCGTCAGAAGGACTGCCTGCGTTTTATAGATGCTGAACCGCGCAAGGGCGCCGCGGCCGGTTTGTGGGATCACCACTTCTTCGGTGTAGGGCGCGCGATAATCTTCCTCCAGACCCAGTGCATCGATATCAATTCGATTTTCCTGATAGGGATTGAGATTATTCAGGAACAGCTTGCCGTTTTTATCCGTCTGACCCACCGGGCGATGTTCAAGATACACCGGGACGTGGGGGACGCTTGCCGTGTCGACGATGGCAAATGCGCTACCCAGTACGCGGGTGGCGTAGAAATTACCGGAAAACAGGCCTAACGCGCCGGAGAGTGAACCATAAAGCGCGTTATCGTGGGTTTGTCGATTCATACCCAGCGCGATGTCACTCCAGCGAGTACGCCGTTGCAGGCTGGTATGCACATCACTGTTTTTACCGTTTTGCGCCGACAGGTTCCAGCCCCAACCCGGTTGGTTCGAATCCAGCGAACGTGAAAGACTGGCTTGAAGGGCATTTCCATCGTTATCGTGGCTGTTCTGCAGTGAAAGATAATCTTTACGCTGATTGAGCGGCATACTGAAATTCAGATAGACCGTGGTATTACGCTCGTCGTCCACTTCTTCGGTGATGCTGGAGGAGAGGCTGATCTGATGGGTGAGGCTTTTCGACCACGATAAGCCAAGATACTGCGCTGAGGAATCGCAGTAATTTTGCTGTACCCAGCTCATGCCGAAGGTACCGATTGCCTCGAAAGTGACACTGGCAAACGCGGAATCTTCACGGGTGGTAAGGCTGTTATCTGCGAGAGATGAAATATCGCGAAAGCCGCTATCGGCCTGCGAATGGTCGAGCGACAGATTGAACCGGCGGTTGTTCCACTGCCAGCCCGCGCCCCACTGACGCCCACCGTCGTGATGATAATGACCGCTTGCCACATTCGCGTGAATCACACCCAGCCTGGGGGCCAACAGGTAATCCCAGCCGAGTCCCTGGTTGTGTAACGCAGCGCTCTGTTCTGCGTGAGCTTCCAGCGTCGCCCTGTTACTCAAGCCATAGCGCCAGTCGCCGACCCCGACTAACTGGTTGTCGTAACTGAAGGAACGCTCCGTATAATCTTTTCTGACCCATCCCGCGCTGACGCCCCAGGTCGTCAGGCCGGCTGACAGCAACTGCGTCGCGCCATACAGGTCGAGATTGACGACTCTCTGCTGGCCATTGATATCGGTAATCACCACTTGCGCCCCTTCATCGCCGGTAAAAATGGGGGCGGTATTGAGGGTGAACTGGCCGGGTTCTACCTTTTGCGAGGCGGTTTTGATGCCGCGAACGTACAGATCGACGGTCGATGGCAGGGTAACGCTATCGGTCAGAATGTCCTGCGATGAGGTGCTGAAGTTAGGCTGCGTGGCGTAGTTGTGGGCCAGGCTAATCCCGCCGAAGCGCACGCTATGGGTCCAGCTTTGAGTTGAGGTAAAGCTGTCGCCGAGCGTCATGGAAAACAATTTGTCGACGTTCTGGTAATTCCAGCTGCTCATCAACCGTTGGGTGCCGCTGTTGGTGCTCTCGCTGGCTGAGGAAGCCTGGGTGTTCATTGACGTCGAGAAGAACCCGGGGCCAAGGCCAAAGGTGCGAAACTCGCTGAATAGCGAAGCATCCTGCTCGCCGTTCTCATGACTGGTGAACACGTTGTAGTTCAGCGCCAGACCGCGCACTTCCGGCGACAATTGGGCGGCGTGCAGCAGATGCGAACCGTTGTGGTTAGTCAGCAGGCTATCACGACCAAGCCAGTTTTGGCTGGCGGCGATATTGACGCTTTGGCTCAGATTATCGAACGTAACGTTCAGCCCGTCCTGCGAACTGAAATCGACGTAGCCTTTCTGTTCTGGAAGCGACGCGGTTTTGATGTCTAACTTACGGGCGTCACTGGCGGCAATAAACAGCTTATTATCAATATATCTGGCCTTTACAAAACCTTTGATGGCTTGCCCGTTAACAAACGCGGTCAGGTAGAGCGTTTCCTTGTCGGCGGCGTGGGCGTAAAAACAGACCATAAACCACAGTGGAAGGGTTTTAAGGCGTAAGCGAGAAGGTCTGTTTTTGCTCATTATCGTTCAAATTAAGTGACAGGGATGACGCACTGCTGATTCCGTTAGGTAAAGGCCATTCCTTTTCACTGTGGGGCAATACATACCCCAATAACCCTTGACTCATCACCTGGCTACGGCCGCCTGTGAGCAGGGTAATATTGCCGAGTTTACTGTGCTGCGAGCCGTTATTACGCACCTTGAGCATGACCGGGCGGGTCGAACAGTCGAGGGTAAATTCGAGGTCCTGCGGGTTGGGTGGTTGTGGTTTGCAGTTGACGAATACCGGGATGGAGTAGCGCAGTAAAAAGCGCACGCCATCCTTGGGGGCCATATTGTTGGCGCCAGGAAGTTCGTCGATCACCAGTCGGTAGGCGCGTTCGTCACTGCCGCTGAGCGGGGCGGGAAGAATGACGCGAATCAACTGCTGGCGGCCCGCAGGGATATTGGTCATTGGCGGGCTGACCAGCAGATCCCCGGTGTCGCTAAGGACTTCTTTATTATTCTGCTGATGCCAGGCGTAGGCGCGGATCTGCGCGCCAATCGCCGCGCTACCGGTGTTCTTAACGTAAACGGCCTGCGCGGTTTCACCCGCGCAAAAGCCGATGTTGACCGGATAAACCTGAAGGGTGGCCGCCGCTGAAGGCAAGGTAAACAGCGCGCAGGATGCAACGATCGCCGCGCCAGAGAATAAACGCTTCACAGGCTTCCCCTTCGGTTGTGGTTAGTAAGCGACAGTCAATGTGACGGTGTCGGAATAGTTGCCTGCAGGCGCCTGAGCCAGGGCATCGGCGGTGACGCGACCATAAATAGGGATCGTCTGAATGGTACCGGTGCCAATATTATCGACAGGTGTTTTGGATAGATCGCTACCGGAAGTATCCCCGTAGATGGTGTAGGCCACGGTATCGCCATTGTCGTTTGCCATCTCGTAGGTATGGTCGCTGGCGCTGCTGAGCTGATATTCCGTGCCATTGGTACAGGTCACGTTGGCCTGACTTGTCACCGTTAATTGCCCCGTATCACTGGGGTGCGAACCAAAATCCATATCACCTACGCTAATCTGGCAGGATTTTTCGACGGTAAGGGAGACATGCATATCGGCGGTTGCCGTTTCCGTGGTATCTGCGAATGCTGCAGATGAAAATAAAATGCTAATCGCAGTCAACGTTAATGCAGTGGCTTGACGGTTAATCACTTTAAGGCTCTCTAAAAAGATCTATTAATATTTCTTACTTGAAACTACGGGGGGCGGAGAATAGTGACTAAGAATTTTCTGAGATTGAGTAATCGTGCTATGTCTAAGCGATGTGAATAACAAGATCTGATATTAACAACTGAGATCTCATGCATTAACGCTGCGCAACGCCGGGCGACGTTGCGCAATAAGGATTAACGCAGGGTATGAATCGCGGCAATCAGACGTTCAACGCCTTGCTCTAGTTTCACGCGCGGGCAGCCTGCATTCAGGCGGATAAAGCCGTTGCCTTCCTCGCCATAGGTGTAGCCGGGCATGATCGCCACTTTTTGCTGTTTGATGAGGACTTCCTGGAGCTGACGGTCGTCGATGTGTAGCGGACGTAGGTCAATCCACGCCAGATAGGTGGCTTGCGGCATGCGCCATTGTAGCTCAGGGAAGGCGGCGTTCAGCGTCTGCTGAATGTAACGCATATTTTCCTGCAGATAGTCGCGTAGCGCGTCCAGCCACGGCTCACCCTGCTGATAGGCGGCAATATGGGCGACCAGCGCCGGTACAGACGGCGAGGAGAGGCCATCGCGACTTTTCAGAGCGTTGAGGTAATCATTGCGAGTGCTTTCGTCGTCAATCAGCCCGTATGCGCCGGTAAAGGCCGGGATATTGAAGCTTTTCGAGCCCGATGTGAACAGCGCCCACGGCCCTTGCGCCACATCACACCACGGAATGTGCTGATGACCGTTCCAGGTCATGTCCATATGGATTTCATCGCTGATCACCCGCACGTTATGTTTTGCACAAAGCGCGGCCATCGTTTGCAGCTCTTCGCGGGTCCAGACTTTGCCGGTCGGATTTTGTGGGCTGCACAGCAGTAACACGCGGTTATGCGGTTTAGCCAGCGCAGCCTCCAGCTTCGCCATATCACAGAACCATTCACCCTCACGCTTCTCCAGCGCGACGCCGACCACCTGACGCTGGTTGCCCTCGATGGTCTTAAAGAAAGCGTCATAGGCAGGCGTATGCACCACGATACCGTCACCGGGAGCTGACCACTGGCGGATCATCTCGGCCACCATATAGATAACAGAGGGCCCGTAGACGATGCTATCCGTGTTGATGGCGCTGTGAAAACGATGAGCGTACCAGTGGGCAATGGCGGGCAGGAAGGCGTCATTTTTCCAGCGGCTGTAGCCAAATACGCCGTGGGATAAACGTGCGCTCAGGGCATCGAGGATACAGGGCGCGGTGGCAAAATCCATATCCGAAATGGTAAAGGGCAGCAGATCGGCGTCGCCAAAACGGTCGGCCACATAATCCCACTGCGTACACCAGGTACCATGCCGGTCAATCACCGTCGAGAAATCAAACATGTGAGGATCCTAACGAAGAAAAGAGGTGAGATATTTTGCCCCCGTTATGAACGGGGGCAAAGGGGTTTAAGCCTGTACGGTATTCATCAATACCGACATTTCATCCTTAACCGACTGTACCTGCGGCCCAATAACGACCTGGAGGTTATGCTGGTTGAGTTTGACGACGCCAATGGCGCGGTTAGCCTTCAGTGTATCGACATCCACTTTATCCATATCGCTTACCGACAGACGCAGGCGGGTGATGCAGTTGTCGAGGGACACGATGTTCTCCGCACCGCCCAGCGCCGCCAGGATAGCCGGGACGTTGTAGCCCGATTTACCGGTTGCACCGCTGGTGGTGTGCTCAGCAGCTGGTGCGGTATCGATGTCGCGGCCCGGGGTTTTGATATTGAAGCGCACGATAGCGAAGCGGAAAATCGCGTAGTACACGGCGAACCAGACCGCGGCCACCACCGGCACCAGATACCACTTGGTGGACAGACCGTGCAGGATGCCGAACACCACGAAGTCGATGATATTGCCGTCAGTATTGCCGATGGTTACGCCCAGAATCGCCATCATGGTGAAGCCCAGACCGGTCAGCAGCGCGTGAATCACATACAGCACCGGCGCCACGAATAAGAACAGGAATTCGAGTGGCTCGGTGGTGCCGCCAACCACGCAGGCAATCACGCCGGAAATCAGCAGGCCTTTAATTTTATGACGATTTTCCGGACGCGCGCAGTGGTACATCGCCAGCGCAGCGCCCGGCAGACCGCCGAGGAAGGCCGGCATTTTACCCTGCGATAAGAAGCGAGTGGCGCTTTCTGAGAAGCCGTGAGTTGTCGGGCAGCTCAGCTGCGCCTGGAAAATAGTCAGCGCGCCGCTGACGTCGTGGCCGCAGACGTCCATGGTACCGCCTGCTTCAGTAAAGCGAATCAACGCGACCAGAATATGATGCAGGCCAAACGGCAGCAGCAGACGTTCGCCGGTACCGAAAATCATCGGGCCGAAGTCACCGGCGCTGTTGATTACGTGGCCCAGCGCGTTGATGCCCATAGCGAAAATTGGCCATACCAGCGGGATCACCAGACCAACCAGACCGAGCACGACGGTGGTGATAATCGGCACGAAGCGGGTGCCGCCGAAGAAGGCCAGCGCGTCTGGTAGGCGGATAGTGTGGAAGCGTTCATGCAGCATCCACACGATAATCCCGCAGATGACCGCACCAAGGATCCCGGTGTCGATGGACTGAATACCGATAATATTCTGAATGTTATTGGCTTTCAGGATCGCCGCATCGGTGGTGGGCAGAATGCCTTTTGCCGTCAGCCAGAAGTTAACGGCGAGGTTCATGACCGCGTAGCCAACAAAACCGGCGAAGGCGGCAACGCCTTTGTTGTCGCGCGCCAGACCCAGCGGGATGGCAATACAGAACATCACCGGCAGGAAGCTAAAGGCGAACGAGCCAACTTTGCTCATCCAGATAAAGACCGCTTGCAGGAACGGCGTATCGAGCCAGGGCAGCAGCGTCGTCACGTCATGACTGCTTAACGAACTGCCGATGCCGAGCATAATCCCACAGAAGGAGAGCAGCGCGACCGGCAGCATAAAGGTTTTGCCAAGCTGCTGGAAGAACTCCCAGAGGGTGACTTTTGGTGCGGTTTTCGCCGTCATGAAGCGACTCCTTATCCTGAAAAAGGGTTTCTTTTGAGTAACGGGAAAGGAAGATAAAACGTTTTATCATTTTTTAGTGAGAAACAAATCACAAAAGCAAGTGATAATACAGTTTATAAAGTACATACATTGATAAAACGTTTTATCGCTTAAGCAGAAGGAGTCGCGCAGGAGCTATGGCGATTGCAAAGAAAGTCACCATTAACGATGTTGCGCTGGCGGCAGGGGTTTCTGTCAGTACCGTTTCGCTGGTTCTGAGCGGCAAGGGGCGAATTTCGTCGGCAACCGGCGAGCGGGTTTATCAGGCCATTGATCAACTAGGGTTTGTGCGTAATCGCCAGGCGGTCTCGCTACGCGGCGGCCAGACGGGAGTGATTGGCCTGATTGTTGGCGACCTGTCATCGCCTTTTTACGCTGAACTGACGGCGGGGATGACTGCTGCGCTTGAGTCACAGGGCAAAATGGTTTTTTTAACCCAGGGTGGCAAACGTGGGGAGCAGATGCTGCAACGCTTTGAAACCCTGGTTTCGCAGGGCGTTGACGGCGTGGTGATCGCCGGGTCGGTGGATCAAGCTTCAGAGCTACGGGCCAAAGCGGCAGAAACCGCCACGCCGCTGGTATTTGCCTCGCGCGCGAGCTACCTCGACGAGGTCGATATTATTCGTCCGGACAATATGCAGGCCGCGCAGTTGGTGACCGAACATCTGATCCGTCGCGGTCATCAACGTATTGCCTGGCTTGGCGGGCAAAGTTCGTCGCTCACACGAGCGGAACGAGTGGGGGGCTACTGTGCCACGCTTATCAAGTACGGTCTGCCGTTTCACAGCGAGTGGGTGCTGGAGTGCGAGTCCAGTCAGAAACAGGCGGCGGAAGCGATAACCGCGCTACTTCGCCATAATCCGACCATCTCGGCAGTGCTTTGCTACAACAGCGTGATCGCCATGGGCGCGTGGTTCGGTCTGATGCGAGCTGGTAAACAAAGTGGCGAAGACAGCGTCGAGAGCTACTTTGAACAGCGTGTGGCGCTGGCGGCGTTTGCCGACGTGCCGGAGGCGGCGCTGGATGACGTCCCCTTGACCTGGGTGACGACGCCCGCCCGGGAAATGGGCTACAGCGTGGCCGAGCGGATTTTACAACGTATTGATACCGGCCAGGGGGCGGCGAGAAATCTGATTATGCCGCCGCGGCTGGTGGCGCGAAAATAATAAAAAGCCCCTCATTGAGGGGCTTTCGTTCATGGTGGGGAGACGGTTACGGCGCGGGTGCGGCGGCCGGTTCTTCCGGGTCAGCCAGCGTCGGAATACCAAACATACCGACAAAATCATCCAGCGGCATTTTCTGCCCGTTCAGCGTCACCTGACCATCGGCGTACTGCAGGCTGCTGGTGATAGCGTCATCCTGCGTGGTGGTCAGGCGGAACATCTGGCCCATTGCCGCCAGCCCCTGTACCTGCTGTTTGGCAAGCTTCGCCGCTTCATCCTGCTGATAGCCTTCCAGCTGTGCAACCTGGGTCATCAGTTCGGTGGCCATCCCGGTGGGGATGTTGAGTTTGGCATCCAGCGATTTCACGCCACGATCGAGCTGCTGTGCCAGCGTCTGTGCTTCACCGGTGGCCTGAGACGGGTCTTTCAGCGCCAGTGACAGGTTCAGCGAACTCTCGCCTTTGGCATTTTTCCAGCTAAGCGGTGACAGTGTCACAACTGGGTCGCCTTTCAGCAAAATCGGCAGCGAGCTGAATAGCGCGTCGACCGCTTTCTGCTGATACAGCTCCGGGTTTTGCGCCAGATCCGGCTGCGCCATCAGCGCCTGGGTCTGCGCCTGGTACTGCTGGCTGAACTGATGCATTGCTACGCCGTCGATACCGTCGACTTTCAGCGTCAGCTGTCCGCTGCCGAAATCTTTATTTTGCAGCTTCAGGCTGTTGAGCGAGTAGTCCAGTTGGCTGTTGATCTTTTTGCCATCGGCGGTCAGCTCAGATTTGCCGGCGATACGCATATCGTTCAGTTCGGCCAGATCTTTTCCTTCCACACCAATCGCCAGGCGCTCAACGCTCAGCGTCTGGTCGCCGATGCGCTCATCAAAGGTGGTCAGTTTGCTGGAGCCGTCAGTTTTCAGGTTGTTGAAAGTGAACTGCACTTTCTGACCGTATTCGTTAACCGCGTTCACCTGGCCGCTTTTGGCTTCGCCGGTCAATGACACCAGGCTGCCCTGGTTGTCGGCGGAAAGCGTGAATTCACCGCCGCTAAAGGTCACCTTGTCGGTCTCTTTTTCGTAATCCAGCGGTTTGAGTGAGATTGCGGATGCGGTATCGCCGTTGTAGCTGATGCGGGTGTTGATATCAAACGGCGATTGCCCTTTGGCGATATCAAACAGCGGCTTGGTGACGTCGTTATTAACCAGCACCGTGTTGACCGACGCCATGGCAGGCACCAGGTTGAAGGATTTCAGCGAAGCCAGCGGGAAGGGACCATGGCTGACGTTTTCGTCCAGCAGCACGCTCTGACCCGGCTTCAGCCATGAGTCTTTAGCGCCAGCCTGCGGTTTGACGACCATTTTCAACTGACTGCTGAACACGCCGCGCTGGTAATCCTGATAGCTCAGCTCCAGTCCCGCTTCCGGCGCGGTCAGCTTCAGCTGAGCGTTCGCCTGCGCGACCATTTCGGCGATACGTGATTCAAGCTGTTTACCCGTGTACCAGGAGCCCGCCGTCCAGATAACCCCTAAAGCGATAATGACACCTGCAGCAACCCGCGTTTTTTTCATCGTATTTGTCCATAAAAATGAAACCAGGCGGGAAGGCCGCCTGGTTAAGTCATAAGGCTATGCCAAAGAGTAGCAAGCCTGTCCGCAAACTTCAGTATTTACTTTAACTTATTATATACACGCGCTAAACGACCGCTGCCGCTCACCTGTACGGGTGACTCATTGGCTGCGACAAAGGCGGATTCACCCGGTTTCAGCACCAGACGCTGACCGTTTTTACTGAGTACCGACTCACCTTCCACGCAGAAGACAATCGCCGCGCCGTCCTGAGCGAGGCTGGCTTGCTCTGCGGACAAATCGTGCAGGGAGAATGCGAAATCATCGACCGGAATCGGGAAATCCAGCTCGGCGCCGTGCTGAGTCGGTTGGGTGAGCAGTTCGTTCGCCGGTTTGGCGGTGAATTTGACGTTGGCGACCAGCTCCGGAATATCAATGTACTTCGGCGTCAGGCCGGCGCGCAGCACGTTGTCGGAGTTGGCCATTACCTCAAGGCCGGTGCCACGCAGGTAGGCGTGCGGCGTTTCGGCAAACAGGAACATCGCATCGCCTGGGTTCAGTTTGACGATGTTCAGCAGCAGCGGGGAGAAGAGGCCGCTATCGTCCGGGTAGAACTCGGCAATCAGGCGGATGGCGTCCCAGGCGTCGCCCTGTTGCGTTTCCAGCGCGGTACGCAGCACGCGCAGGGCGTGGGCTTTTTCTTCTCCCTGCATATTTAGCAGGCCGGCGAAGAGGGCGCTGAGGCGCTCGCTGGTTGGTTCGGCGATAAACTGGCCGATAATCGGGCTGGCTTCAGCCACCGGCGTAAGCAGGGCGGCGATGTCAGCAAATTCGCGGAATGCGTTCATCGCCAGGAACGGCGTCAGGGCAAAAACCAGCTCCGGCTTGTGATTGGGATCTTTGTAGTTACGCTCGGCGGCATCCAGCGGGATACCGGCGGCGTTTTCTTTGGCAAAACCCACTTCGGCGGCCATTTTGCTCGGATGCACCTGAATGGAGAGCGGCTGTGCGGCGCACAGCACTTTAAACAGGTAAGGAAGCTCGCCAAAACGGGCGGCGACTTTGTCGCCCAGTAGCGCGGTTTTGTCGGCATCAATGACATCACGCAGCGAGTGTACGGTTCCTTCGTTATCCGTTATCTTTGAGCTGCTCTTGGGATGCGCGCCCATCCACAGTTCCGCCATCGGCAGATCGTCAGGATTGGCCATTCCGTAGAGTTCCGTTAACGCAGTTTTGCTGCCCCAGGCATAGTTTTGCACTGAGTTGATGAGTTTTTGCATTATCAAGCCCTGTTTTAATGTGGATTCTTTGCCACGTATTAAAGCAAAAAAATGCGCTCTCGTATCCTCAAGAAATAAAAAGTCGTACTAGTCTCAGTTTTTGTTAAAAAATTGTGTACGATAGGGTAACTCGCTTTTAACCTGGGCAAATGGAAAGACTGCCCTTCACCACATCATCAAAGCTGTAAGTGAGAGCACAATGTCGAATAAACCTTTTTATTATCAGGATCCTTTTCCGTTAAAAAAGGACGAGACCGAATATTATCTGTTGAGTAACGACTACGTTTCCGTCGCAGAATTTGAAGGGCAGGAAGTCCTCAAAGTTGCCCCGCAAGCGCTGACGCTTCTCGCCAAACACGCCTTCCATGACGCCTCCTTTATGCTCCGTCCCGCACACCAGCAGCAGGTGGCCGATATCCTGAACGACCCGGAAGCCAGCGAAAACGACAAGTACGTGGCGCTGCAGTTCCTGCGTAACTCGGATATCGCGGCCAAAGGCATTCTGCCAACCTGTCAGGATACCGGCACTGCGATCATTATGGGTAAAAAGGGCCAGCGCGTGTGGACCGGTGGCGGTGATGAGGCGGCGCTGGCGCGCGGGGTTTACGATACCTTTATCGAAGACAACCTGCGCTACTCGCAGAACGCGCCGCTGGATATGTACAAAGAGGTCAACACCGGCACCAACCTGCCGGCGCAGATCGATCTCTACAGCGTGGATGGCGACGAATATAAATTCCTGTGCATCGCCAAAGGCGGCGGCTCGGCGAACAAAACCTATCTTTATCAGGAAACCAAAGCGCTGATCACCCCGGCGAAGCTGAAAAGCTATCTGGTTGAGAAAATGCGCACCCTCGGCACCGCGGCCTGCCCGCCGTACCACATTGCCTTTGTCATCGGCGGTACGTCGGCTGAAGCGACGCTGAAAACCGTCAAGCTGGCCTCGACCAAATACTATGACGGCCTGCCGACCGAAGGTAACGAGCACGGTCAGGCGTTTCGCGATGTGCAGCTCGAAAAAGAGTTGCTGGAAGAAGCGCAGAATCTGGGCCTCGGCGCACAGTTCGGCGGAAAATACTTCGCCCATGACGTTCGCGTGATCCGTCTGCCGCGTCATGGCGCTTCTTGTCCGGTAGGGATGGGCGTCTCCTGCTCGGCTGACCGTAATATCAAAGCCAAAATTAACCGCCACGGTATCTGGATTGAAAAACTGGAGAACAACCCAGGCAAGTATATTCCGGAATCGCTGCGTAAAGCCGGTGAAGGCGAAGCGGTGAAGGTGGATCTCAACCGTCCGATGAAGGAGATCCTGAAGCAGCTTTCTCAGTATCCGGTCTCGACGCGTCTGTCGCTCAGCGGCACGATTATCGTGGGGCGCGATATTGCGCACGCCAAGCTGAAAGAGCGTATGGATAAAGGCGAAGGTCTGCCGCAGTACATTAAAGATCACCCGATCTACTACGCGGGCCCGGCAAAGACGCCGGAAGGCTACGCTTCTGGCTCTCTCGGCCCGACTACGGCAGGGCGTATGGACTCCTATGTTGACCAACTGCAGTCTGAAGGCGGCAGTATGATCATGCTGGCAAAAGGTAACCGTAGCCAGCAGGTAACCGACGCCTGTCATAAGCATGGCGGTTTCTATCTGGGCAGCATTGGCGGCCCGGCGGCGGTGCTGGCGCAAAGCAGCATCAAGAGTCTGGAGTGCGTGGAGTATCCTGAACTGGGAATGGAAGCGATCTGGAAAATCGAAGTGGAAGACTTCCCGGCGTTTATCCTCGTGGACGATAAAGGCAACGACTTCTTCCAACAGATTCAGGCGTCACAGTGCGCCCGCTGCGTGAAGTAATCTTTTAACCGCCCTTCGGGGCGGTTTCTATTTGTACCATAATCATCTTAGCCTGCTTGAGCAATGTCACTTCACAATCACTTTGAATTCAAGGAGAAAGTAATGACAACGTCACGCTGCGAAAGCGATTCTATGGGGCCGATTGAGGTTCCCGCCGACAAACTGTGGGGCGCGCAAACCCAGCGGTCCCTTGAGCATTTTCGTATCTCCACCGAGAAGATGCCGCTTTCGTTGATTTACGCCCTGGCGCTGACCAAGCGCGCGGCGGCTAAGGTGAACCAGGATTTAGGTCTGCTGAAGGCCGACAAAGCTGGCGCAATCATTGCGGCAGCGGATGAGGTGCTGAACAACCAGCATCCGGATGAGTTTCCGCTGGCTATCTGGCAGACCGGTTCGGGCACGCAGAGCAACATGAACATGAATGAAGTGCTGGCAAACCGCGCCAGCGAGCTGCTGGGCGGCGAGCGTGGCATGTCGCGATTAGTGCATCCGAATGACGATGTGAACAAAAGCCAAAGTTCTAATGATGTGTTTCCCACGGCGATGCACGTAGCGGCGGTGATTGCGTTACGCGAACATCTGCTGCCGCAGCTGGCTGTGTTACAGGAAACGCTGCGTGAGAAATCCGAGCGTTTTCGCGATATCGTTAAAATTGGCCGTACCCATCTGCAGGATGCTACGCCGCTCACTTTGGGCCAGGAGTTCTCCGGCTGGGTCGCGATGCTGGAGCATAACCGTCGCCACCTGGAACAGAGTCTGCCACATTTGAGCGAGCTGGCGCTGGGCGGCACGGCGGTGGGGACCGGGTTGAATACGCATCCAGAATACGCGGTACGGGTGGCGCAGGAGCTTGCTGCATTGACGCATCAACCGTTCGTCACCGCGCCAAACAAGTTTGAAGCGTTGGCCACCTGCGATGCGCTGGTGCATGCGCACGGCGCGTTAAAAGGGCTGGCGGCCTCGCTGATGAAAATCGCCAACGACGTACGCTGGTTGGCTTCTGGCCCTCGCTGCGGTATCGGTGAACTGTCGATACCGGAAAACGAGCCGGGGTCATCCATTATGCCGGGTAAAGTGAATCCGACTCAGTGTGAAGCGATGACCATGCTTTGTTGCCAGGTGATAGGCAACGATGTGGCGGTCAACATGGGAGGAGCCTCGGGTAACTTTGAACTGAACGTTTATCGACCGATGATTATTCATAATTTCCTGCAGTCGGTACGTTTGCTGGCGGATGGCATGGAAAGCTTTAACGAGCACTGCGCGGTGGGCATTGAACCTAACCGCGAACGTATCGACCAGTTGCTTAACGAATCGCTGATGCTGGTGACGGCACTTAACACGCATATTGGCTACGATAAGGCGGCTGAAATTGCTAAAAAAGCGCATAAAGAGGGGCTGACGTTGAAGAATGCGGCGCTGGCGTTAGGGTATCTCAGCGCCGAAGAGTTCGATCGTTGGGTACGCCCGCAGGATATGGTCGGCAGTCTGACGGATAAGGTTTAATCGGTCGCCAGCCAGAGGTGGAGTCGGGGAATTATCAGCCGTAGCGGCTGCGCCTCGGGTTTGTGGCGATATTGTACGTTATCGGCGTCATAGTTTAACAGCTCGCCCAGGTCAGGTACGCTGACGCCATTGCGACCGGAAATCACCGCAATCAGTGGGCTGGGACAGGCGTACTGCACTTGCTTTTGTTCGCCCGCGTACCATACGCGGGCAATCGGCTGTACCTTCACCGGACGCTTAATCTTCAGCCTGGCTTTCTGCGGCAGGGCGGCAATATCCTGATACTCACGTTCCAGACGCGCTTGCCACTGCTCGCGGGTCCACGGCGGGACGGCGCGCGGCGACTTCAGGCTTTTCTCCAGTTGCGCCAGCACTTCATCGCGCGTCAGATTTTTGATGATATGTTTATTCGCCCAGCCAAAACGAATCGTGCTCGGGTCGGAGAGCAGCGCAAGCGAGCGGTAGGCATTGAGCGTAATCAGCCCGGGGATGTAGCGATGCACCCACTCGAAGCGCGACACGGGCGGTAGGCCGGAATCAACGGTGATGATTTTTTCCAGTTCAGCCTTCAGGCCGTTAATCTGTTGCACTCGAGCGCTTATCGCCTCGTGTTGCTCGCTGCCGGCCTGCAGGCAGATGGCGCCCGGCAGGCGCACTGCCGCTTTACTGCTGCGGTTTTCTGACTGCTGCTGGATAAACAGATGGCTAAAATGCTGGAGCGCCATGGCAAAGGCTGTCTGCCCCAGATGCTGTTGAACCTGAATCTGCGAGAGCGGCGCGTGTTCAGACTCTTTACGGACCTCAGGCAGCACAAAAATGCGCGCTGTCAGCAGACGGCATGCCGACAGTTCGTTACGCAGTTCGGCAAGGTTGCGCTCAAGCTGGCGAAAAGTATCGGTGAGTCGTTCAACGAGATCGTAGCGGGTCACGGTGGTTGTCCTGATTAATTAGTTACAACATACTAAATGTATAGTCACTATAAGCCAGGATGCGGCACCGTGCAAACCGCGGTCAACTAGCCGCGGGCAGGGAGATGTGGTGGTAAATCGGCCACTGTAAGCTGAAGCGCGCGCCGCCAAGCGGACTGCTATCGCAGCTCGCGTGGCCGCCCATCGCAGTGGCGATAGAGTGAACAATCGCCAGACCCAAGCCACAGCCGCCGGTGGCGCGATCGCGGCTGGGATCGAGGCGCACAAAAGGTTCGAAGACGCGTTCGCGTTCGTCAGCGGCAATGCCGGGGCCATCATCGTCCACCTGCAGGCAGGCCATGCTGCCGTTGAGCGTGAGGCTTACCTGAATTTTCGCCTGGCTGTAGCGCATGGCGTTATTAATCAGGTTATCGAGCACGCGTTCCATCAGGCGCATATCGAGTGCGCCGTAGTCGCCTTGCGTCAGCTGATTCAGCGTGATTTCGCGCTGCGGGTTTACCGCCTGTACGTCTTCAACGTGTGCGGCAATCCAGCCAGGGAGGTCGGGCGTGGTGAGCGACAGTTCGGTTTGCGGGCGATCGAGACGGGCATAGGTGAGCAGTTCCTCAATCAGGGCTTCGAGCTGGCCAATGTCCCGATTAAGCGCCTGTGATTCGGCTTCAGTGAGATTCTCACTCATTTCCAGCCGATAACGTAAGCGCACCAGCGGCGTGCGCAACTCGTGGGCAATACCGTCGATGAGCTGTTTTTTGCTGGCGATCAGCGCGTTGATGTTGTCGGCCATCTGGTTAAAGGCGACGCCTAAACGCTCAAAGCTCGACAGGCTGTCAAAGTGAATACGCTCTCCCAGATGCCCGTCACCAAAGCGTTGGGCGGCATTTTCCAGGCGCAGCATGTCCTGCCAGTGCGGACGCATCCAGATAAACACCGGGAAGGCCAGTGAAATAGCGATAAACGCCATTAACGCGATATCGAGCAGGCGCATCTCGTGCATAAAATAGAGATAGGGGATGGGACCGACGGCCAGCACGTAGTGGCTGCGCGGAATGCGCTGAATAAAGGTGTATTCATCGTCCAGCGCCACGATATCGCCTGCACGCAGGTGCTGCATGGCGCTTTCACCCAGCTGGAATTTGCTCAGCGGTTCAATACGTAGATCGAACGACAGGTTCAGATCCAGCTCGTTGAGGGTTTTGCTCCAGTTACGCGGGGGAATTTCGCGCAGCTCGCTACGCATTAAATAGAGTGAGCTCTTCATCAGGTCATCAAGCGACTGACGACCCGCGCGTTCGGCGGTAAATTTATAGACCAGCCCGACCAGCATGGTCATAACCAGAAAGCAGACAAACAGCAGCAGATAGAACTGCACAAACAGCTTTTTCATTTAAAACCACCGAACGTTCAATGTGTTAGCTAGTCAGCACATCCTCAGGGCCAACTCGTTCCTGCCAATGCGCTGATTGAAAACAGCGATGCGAGCGCCATCACGGGCCGCGATCTGGCAGATTACACTGTCTAAAACCTTTCTGCATTCTCCTGGACTATCATGTTTGCGATAAAAGTTAGCCAGAGGCTCGGGGAGAGGGGCACGGAAAGATAGGGGAAATAGGTTTGAGTACGCTGAGACACAAAAATGAATGAAGACCGATGAAAAAAATAAATGTAGCCCTGTCGGTCGTCACAATGTCACCCAACAGAACAAATGATACTTCATACCTGTCCAAATAACCCATTGTATTTGTGTGTTTATTTCAGCGCGAAAAATGGTTTATTTTTTGTGCGAACCCAAACTATTAAGTGTATAACAAATATTGCGAAGGTCTTTTTTTAATCAATAATAATAAAATAAACAGATAATCA
>NZ_CBDKZX010000045.1:0-33723 GCF_965301105.1 Kluyvera sp. | reverse complement strand
CACTTTGGCCGCGTCGCGCCGCACGGTAAAGAGTGGAAATGGATGATGGAGAGCGTGCTCGGCGTACCCGCGCGGCGCACCCATCAGTTCGAGCTGGAATCGGTACGTAAAAATACCTTCCCCTATCGCTGCCGCTGCCAGCAGCATCAGCTCACCGTCCGCCGCCATAATCGCGTGGTGCGCGGTGAGGCCACCTATCGCTGCGTCCACTGCGGCGAACCATTAGTTGCCGAAATGTAACTAACGGAAATATCTGGAAGTTTTCTGACCTGACTGATTGCATCTGACAACCACATTCGCTACGTTGCGGTCTCGTTTTGAGATGGAGTTCGTGATGTACCGTAATTTGTCTTTTGCCGTGGCGTTTGTGGCGGCAGCACTCTCCGGGCAGGCCTTAGCCGAGGGTATTAACAGCTTTTCCCAGGCGAAAAGCGCGGGCGTAAAAGTCAATAGCGACGTGCCCGGCGATTTCTACTGCGGCTGTAAAATTAACTGGCAGGGTAAGAAGGGCGTTATCGATCTGGAATCCTGCGGTTATAAAGTGCGTAAAAATGAAAACCGCGCCAGCCGCGTCGAGTGGGAACACGTCGTTCCGGCGTGGCAGTTCGGCCATCAGCGCCAGTGCTGGCAGGATGGTGGGCGGAAAAACTGCGCCAAAGATCCGGAATACCGCAAGATGGAAAGCGACATGCACAACCTACAGCCCGCCGTCGGCGAGGTGAACGGCGATCGCGGCAACTTTATGTACGGGCAGTGGAACGGCGGCGAAGGTCAGTATGGCCAGTGCGCCATGAAGGTCGACTTTAAAGAGAAAGTCGCCGAGCCGCCAGAACGTTCACGCGGCGCCATCGCGCGCATCTACTTCTATATGCGCGACCGTTATCAGCTGACCCTTTCCCGCCAGCAAACTCAGCTGTTCAACGCCTGGAACAAAATGTATCCCGTTAGCCAATGGGAGTGCGAACGCGACCAGCGCATCGCTAAAATTCAGGGCAACCATAATCCATATGTGCTGCAGGCTTGCCAGGCGCAAAAGAGCTAACCTACACTAGCGGCAATTGTTATTTTGCCCTGCCCTCTCCCCGGCGGAGAGGGCTTAGCCACAGATGGAATTCAGACTATGCGCATCCCTCGCATCTATCACCCAGAATCACTCACCGTCGGCACGCAGGTTGCCCTATGCGAAGATGCGGCGAATCACGTCGGGCGCGTTTTGCGCATGGGTAAAGGCCAGGCCATCCAGCTATTTGATGGCAGCAACCACGTCTTTGATGCCGTGATCACCGACGCCGGTAAAAAGAACGTGACGGTTGAAATCCAGAGCAGCGCCCTCGACGACCGAGAATCTCCCATCCATATTCACCTCGGTCAGGTGATGTCGCGCGGCGATAAAATGGAATTCACTATCCAGAAATCGATAGAACTGGGTGTAAGCCTCATTACGCCACTTTTTTCCGAGCGCTGCGGGGTTAAACTGGATGCCGAGCGTCTGAATAAGAAGATTCAGCAGTGGCAAAAAATCGCGATTGCCGCCTGCGAGCAGTGCGGTCGCAACCAGGTTCCGGAGATTCGCCCGGCGATGGACGTTGAGGCATGGTGCGCCGAGCAGGACGATGCACTAAAGCTCAACCTGCACCCGCGCGCCAGCGCCAGCATCAACACGCTGCCGCTGCCGGTGGAACGCGTACGTCTGCTGATTGGCCCGGAAGGCGGCCTGTCGGCGGATGAAATTGCCATGACCGCACGCTACCAGTTTACTGATATTCTGTTGGGGCCTCGCGTTTTGCGCACAGAGACTACCGCACTCACCGCCATCACCGCACTGCAGGTGCGCTTTGGTGACTTGGGTTAAAGGAGAACAATAATGATCAAGCTCGGCATCGTGATGGATCCCATCGCAAGCATCAACATCAAGAAAGACACCAGCTTCGCTATGCTGCTGGAAGCACAGCGTCGCGGCTATGAACTCCACTATATGGAGATGAACGATCTTTACCTGATCAACGGTGAATCCCACGCCCGTACACGTCTGCTGAGCGTTGAGCAGAACTACGACAAATGGTACGAGTTCGGCAGCGAGCAGGATATTAAACTCGCCGACCTCGACGTTATCCTGATGCGTAAAGATCCGCCGTTCGACACCGAATTTATCTACGCCACCTACATTCTGGAACGCGCAGAAGAGAAAGGGACGCTTATCGTCAACAAACCGCAGAGCCTGCGTGACTGTAACGAGAAGCTGTTCACCGCGTGGTTCTCCGACCTGACCCCGGAAACGCTGGTCACCCGCAACAAAGCCCAGCTGAAAGCCTTCTGGGAAAAACACGGCGACATCATCATGAAGCCTCTGGACGGCATGGGCGGCGCGTCGATCTTCCGCGTGAAGGAAGGCGATCCGAACATTGGCGTTATCGCCGAGACCCTGACCGAACTGGGCAGCCGCTACTGCATGGCGCAGAACTACCTGCCGGCCATCAAAGATGGCGATAAGCGTGTGCTGGTCATCGACGGCGAGCCGGTGCCTTACTGCCTGGCCCGTATTCCTCAGGGTGGTGAAACGCGCGGCAACCTGGCCGCCGGTGGTCGTGGCGAACCGCGTCCGCTCAGCGAAAGCGACTGGGCTATCGCCCGTAAAGTCGGCCCGACGCTGAAAGCCAAAGGCCTTATCTTCGTTGGTCTGGATATCATTGGCGATCGCCTGACGGAAATTAACGTCACCAGCCCGACCTGCGTGCGTGAAATCGAAGCGGAATATCCGATTTCCATCACCGGCATGCTGATGGATGCGATCGAAAAACGCCTGCAAAAATAGTACGTTGCTTTAATACGGCGGGAGGGAACCCGCCGCCAACCTGGCGTTCAGCAAGGCAAGCCAGGTGACAGCCGTGCACTTTCCCCTCATACTGGGCATTGCTGCTTTTTGAAACAGGACAAGAACCTCTGATAATGAATTTACAGCATCATTTTCTTATTGCTATGCCAACCCTCCAGGATCCCATCTTCCGCCGTTCCGTGGTTTACATCTGCGAATACAACGACGACGGAGCAATGGGCATTATTATTAATAAACCTCTGGAAAATTTGCAGGTTGAAGGGATCCTCGAAAAACTGAAGATCGCCCCGGAACCTCGCGATCCGTCGATTCGCCTGGATAAGCCCGTCATGCTGGGCGGCCCACTGGCAGAAGATCGCGGGTTTATCCTGCACACGCCGCCGGCGTCGTTCTCTTCCAGCATCCGCATCTCCGACAATACGATCGTCACCACCTCACGTGATGTGCTGGAAACCCTCGGTACCGAGCGCCAACCGTCTGAAGTGCTGGTCGCGCTGGGCTATGCTTCCTGGGAAAAGGGGCAGCTGGAGCAGGAGATCCTCGATAATGCCTGGCTCACCGCGCCAGCCGATTTCAATATCCTGTTTAAAACCCCGATTGGTGAACGCTGGAAAGAAGCGGCAAAGCTGATTGGCATTAATATCCTGACCATGTCAGGCGCTGCGGGGCACGCATAATGAGTGGAACACTGCTGGCTTTCGATTTTGGCACGCGCAGCATCGGCGTGGCGATTGGCCAACGTATTACCGGCACTGCCCGGCCACTGGCCGCCATCAAGGCGCAGGACGGTACCCCAGACTGGAACGTCATTGCCCGTCTGCTTAAAGAGTGGCAGCCTGAAACGGTCATCGTCGGTCTCCCGCTGAATATGGACGGTACCGAGCAACCGTTGACCGCGCGCGCGCGTAATTTTGCCAATAAAATTCACGGCCGTTTTGGCGTGCCGATTACGCTGCATGATGAACGTCTGAGCACCGTTGAGGCTCGCGCCGGGCTGTTTGAACATGGGGGATTCAGAGCGTTGAACAAAGGCAGCGTCGACTCCGCCTCAGCCGTGGTGATTCTGGAAAGTTATTTCGAGCAGGGTTACTAGCCATAGGCAGCCCCGGGAATTATTTCCCGGGAACACGCCAGAAGAAATCGCTCGCCGATTAGTGGCGCAGATTCTCGTTCGCCCAGCTTACCGCCTGCGTTCTATTCTTCACGCTCAGTTTGCGGAATACGTTATACAGGTGCGTGCGAACGGTATTTTCACTGATGAACAACGCACGGGCAATATCCATATTGGTCGCGCCGTGACGTAATTCATTCAGAATTTCACATTCACGTTCCGTCAGCGGCACGCTATCGTGATTTTCCGGAGTATGTTCAACGGCATACATTGCTGGGTGCATCACGCTCAATTCAGCCGTCTGCTCGCCGTTTAAGACCGCTTTGACGCCCTCAATTAAGCGCGATTCTTCGTCGTCATGACGGAACACGCCATACAGTGCTGGCCACTGCGCCATTTCGTATAATTCATACTTCTGCGCACTGTTAATAATTAACAAGCGAGGGGAATCAAACTGCGTGCGGATAATATCACGCCAGATGCCGTTCAGTTTTTTGTTGGAAACAGCAATATCGAACAATACCACAGTGCCCTTGCTAAGGCGCTGCATCAGCGGTTTGTTGATATTATGTACATCGACGGAAACTGAAAGTAATTCAGTAAGATAGTTTGCAAACGCGTTTGCTTGTACTGACGGGTGGGTGATTAAGATAATCTTCCGGGAATTAGATACACTCTCAGTTACTTCAAACATTTTGAAACTCTCCATAGTCTATATCCACCATCATGGTGATTTAATAAGTCAAAGCAAAGGCAAACCTAATACCATTAATAATAAGAACTAACCGACAAGTGAAACTTTATTTCATAAGATTAGTCCTAATTACATAAATAGGATAGAACGAAGACCTTGGAAGTGTCAAAAGAATATCAACCTTTTTTTGTAAGCCTACGCAACACAATGTAATTAACTAATTACAAAGCTCTCATACCTATGGCGTAATGACTCATACCATATTAGAATAAACGTCGTAGGAAGTTTTGTTTCCGCCCTTTGAAAATCACTCAGAAATTACAAATAAGTACATCCCCGCAACAGCGACAATAATTAAATTTACAAAACAAAAAGAGAAATTGATTATTATCCCAGCGATGAATATTAAAATAAAACGGCCATCACATTTTTGCCTTCAATTATGTGATAGCCGAATTCATTGTTTCTCAATGGCGCTCGCCAGACGATCATGCTGGCGAATAACTATACGTTTTTCCTTTTTATAGCATCCCGGCGTTCACTCGCTGCTGGTAGCTCTGGCTGAAGGTCTGCATTCCGCTTTGCAGCCCAGTCTGCATCACTCCGGCAATCTGATGCGTTTTACCCTCGCGAATCAGGTTACTGACGGCAGGCGTGTTGATCAGCATTTCAAACAGCGCCACTCGCCCACCCCGACTGCCAGGCTGTAGCTTCTGCGCCAGCACCGCGCAGAGACTGCTGGCAAGCTGGTTGCGAACCGGCTCCTTCTCCTGAGCAGGAAACACATCAACCAAACGTTCGATCGCCTGCGCGGCGCCGCGCGTATGCAGCGTCGCCAGTACCAGATGGCCGGTCTCTGCCGCCGTCAGCGCCAGGCGAATCGTCTCGCTATCGCGCAGCTCGCCAAGCAGAATGACATCCGGATCCTGACGTAACGCCACCCGCAGCGCCTCCGAGAAAGAGGCTGTATGCTGCCCGACTTCCCGTTGCTGAATCAGGCAACCTTCGCTGGCATGCTGAAACTCAACCGGATCTTCCAGCGTCAGAATATGCCCCGCCAGATGATGATTGAGGTGGTCGACCATCGCCGCCAGCGTGGTCGATTTACCGCTACCCGTTGCCCCGGTCACCAGAATCAATCCGCTTTCTTCGTTTAACATCTCAGCCAGCGCCACCGGCGTATGAAGTTCAGCAAGCGTCGGACACTGTGTGGGCAGAATGCGTAGTACCAACGATGTCCCCTGGCTGTGGGCAAACGCACTGGCACGTAATCGTGGACAGCCGGGAAGCGAGACGGAAAAATCAAGCTGCCGATGTCGTTGCCACGCCTGCAGCTGACTCTCACTCAGCCAACTGGCCATCAATACTTCGGGATCCGGGGCAGTAAACGGCGCAATTTCCAGCTTACCCTCCCTGCGCCAGCGCGCGTTTGCGCTGCTACACAGGTGTAGATCCGAGACATTATGCTTTACACTAAGCGCCACGATTTCTTGTATATCCATAGACCCACCAGCCCATATGAACGATATTGCGCATAACCTGGCACAGGTCAGGGAGAAAATCTCAGCGGCAGCAGCGCGTTGCGGCCGGGATTCAGAAGAAGTAACGCTGCTTGCAGTGAGTAAAACAAAACCTGCGAGCGCCGTCGAAGAAGCCGTAGCTGCGGGCCAGACCGCATTTGGTGAAAACTACGTTCAGGAAGGGGTAGAGAAAATTCTCCACTTTCGCGAGCAGGGAATCACCTCGTTGCAATGGCACTTTATTGGCCCACTGCAGTCCAATAAAAGTCGTCTGGTTGCCGAGCACTTCGACTGGTGCCACACCATAGACCGGCTGAAAATTGCCGTTCGCTTAAGCGAGCAGCGTCCAGCCAACTTGCCGCCGCTCAACGTGCTGATTCAGATCAACATCAGCGATGAGCAGAGCAAATCAGGCATTCCGCTGGCGGAGCTTGACGCGCTGGCGGCCGACATTGCAGCCCTGCCGAATGTCTGCCTGCGCGGCCTGATGGCGATTCCCGCGCCGGAAAAAGAGTACGACCGGCAGTTTGCCGTTGCCCGCGAAATGGCTGTAGCATTCGCGCGACTGAAAGCAGACTACCCGACCGTAGACACGCTATCTCTGGGCATGTCTGACGACATGGAAGCCGCTGTTGCGGCAGGTAGTACAATGGTACGCATTGGCACCGCGATTTTTGGTGCGCGTGATTACACAAAAAAATAAGGAACCCCAAGGAACGCCATGAAGACGTTGACCTTCCTGCTCTCTACAGTGATTGAACTGTATACAATGGTGCTACTGCTGCGCGTCTGGATGCAGTGGGCGCGCTGCGATTTTTACAACCCGTTCTCACAGTTCGTGGTGAAGATCACGCAACCGATCGTCGGCCCCCTGCGTCGCGTCATTCCGCCGATGGGCCCGCTGGACAGCGCTTCGCTGCTGCTGGCCTTTATTCTGTGCGTGGTGAAAGCCATCGTGCTGTTTATGGTCATCACCTTCCAGCCGATTATCTGGATCTCTGCGGTGCTGATTCTGCTCAAGACCATCGGCCTGCTGATCTTCTGGGTGCTGCTGCTGATGGCGATTATGAGCTGGGTCAGCCAGGGTCGTAGCCCGGTTGAGTTCGTGCTGATGCAGCTCGCCGAGCCGCTGCTGCGCCCAATCCGCCGGCTGCTGCCGTCCATGGGGGGAATCGATTTTTCTCCGATGGTGCTGGTGCTGCTGCTGTATGTCATCAATATGGGCATCGCCGAAGTGCTGCAAGCCACCGGTAATATGCTGCTGCCAGGACTGTGGATGGCGCTATGAGTGCCGTCACTCCCTGCGATGACGGGCTGGTACTGCGGCTGTATATTCAGCCAAAGGCCAGCCGGGATGCGATTGTTGGGGTACATGGCGACGAATTGAAGGTCGCCATCACCGCCCCGCCCGTCGATGGGCAGGCAAATGCCCATCTGGTGAAATATCTCGCCAAGCAGTTTAAGGTCGCCAAAAGCCAGGTCATCATCGAGAAAGGTGAACTGGGGCGGCATAAACAGGTTAAAATTATTCATCCGCAACAGATCCCATCGGGCGTCGACGCCCTGAAACTTTAGGATATCCCATGCAAAAAGTTGTCCTCGCGACCGGTAACGCCGGTAAAGTGCGCGAGCTTGCTTCGCTGCTCGGCGATTTTGGTCTTGATATCGTCGCCCAGACCGAGCTTGGCGTAGAGTCAGCCGAGGAGACCGGGCTGACCTTTATTGAAAACGCGATTCTCAAAGCGCGCCACGCCGCACAGGTGACCGGCTTACCGGCCATCGCCGATGATTCCGGTCTGGCGGTTGACGTTCTCGGCGGCGCGCCGGGGATCTACTCCGCGCGCTACTCCGGCCTCGACGCCAGCGACCAACAGAACCTGGAAAAGCTGCTGGAAACCTTAAAAGACGTGCCGGACGACCAGCGTCAGGCGCAGTTCCACTGTGTGCTGGTGTATATGCGCCACGCCGAAGACCCCACGCCGCTGGTGTGCCACGGCACCTGGCCGGGGGTGATTACCCGCGCGCCGGCAGGCCAGGGCGGCTTCGGCTACGATCCTATCTTCTTTGTGCCGTCGGAAGGCAAGACCGCCGCTGAGCTGAGCCGCGAAGAGAAGATTGCCATCTCCCACCGCGGTCAGGCGCTGAAGCTGTTACTGGAAGCCATGCGTCATGGTTAAGCTGCCCCCGCTGAGTCTCTACATTCATATCCCGTGGTGCGTGCAGAAGTGCCCGTACTGCGACTTCAACTCGCACGCGCTGAAAGGTGAAGTGCCGCACGACGACTACGTACAGCATCTGCTGAGCGACTTAGACGCCGACGTTGCTTACGCGCAGGGACGTGAAGTGAAGACTATTTTCATCGGTGGCGGTACACCGAGCCTGCTTTCAGGCCCGGCGATGCAGGCTCTGCTGGACGGCGTTCGCGCGCGTCTGACGCTGGCCTCTGATGCAGAAATCACCATGGAAGCCAACCCGGGGACAGTCGAAGCTGACCGCTTCGTCGAGTACCAGAGGGCGGGCGTTAATCGCATTTCTATCGGGGTACAGAGCTTTAGCGACAGCAAGCTCCAGCGTCTTGGGCGCATCCACGGGCCGGAAGAGGCCAAACGCGCCGCGCGCCTGGCGAGCGGTCTGGGGCTGCGCAGCTTCAACCTCGACCTGATGCACGGCCTGCCCGATCAGTCGCTGGAAGAGGCGCTGAGCGACCTGCGCCAGGCGATTGAACTGTCGCCGCCGCATCTCTCCTGGTATCAGCTAACTATCGAACCCAATACTCTGTTTGGTTCGCGCCCGCCGGTGCTGCCGGACGACGACTCGCTGTGGGATATCTTCGAGCAGGGTCATCAATTGCTGACCGCTGCAGGTTATCAGCAGTATGAAACCTCGGCCTATGCCAAACCGGGCTATCAGTGCCAGCACAACCTCAACTACTGGCGCTTTGGCGATTATCTGGGCATCGGCTGCGGTGCGCATGGCAAGGTGACGTTCCCGGACGGCCGCATTCTGCGTACGGCGAAAACGCGTCATCCGCGCGGCTATATGGAAGGGCGCTATCTGGAGCGCCAGCACGACGTTGAGAACGCCGACAAGCCGTTTGAATTCTTTATGAACCGCTTCCGTTTACTGGAAGCCGCGCCGCGCGCCGAATTCAGCGCCTATACCGGCCTGGACGAAAGTATCATCCGCCCACAGTTGGATGAAGCGCTGGCCCAGGGCTACCTGACCGAGTGCAAGCAATACTGGCAGATAACCGAGCACGGTAAACTGTTTTTGAACTCACTGCTTGAACTGTTTCTTAGCGAATAAATAATAAATATATTTCGCCATTATAAATAATGGCGAAATATATCATTCAGCTTTACCGAGTGGTTACCCCAATACTTACCGAATAATTTCACCATCAATATTTAAATAAGATATTAATAGCCAATAACGAATATGTAATAAATATAACCCAGCGCACAAAAACCGCATTTAATGCACAGATAACTGAAAATTGTGAGAGTGGTAGCTTAAAGCTGTCTGACAACCAGGATAATATGTCATACAGAAATTCAACGCTGTCCCTCTAGATATAGACCACAATAATGAATGTGCATGGAGCCTATTAATGAAATCTCTCTTTTTTCGCAAAACGCTAATCTGTGCGTCGCTTTTCGCGTTGTTTTCCGCTGGGGCCGCTGCGGCTGAAAAAGTGACGCTGAAACTGGCGCACAACCTTGAGCGTAGCCACGTGGTGCACCAGGCTTTTGAAGAAATGGCCAAAGAGGTCAAGCAGCTGTCAGACGGCAAGATGACCATCCGTATTTACCCAAGCAGCCAGATGGGCAGCGCGCGTGAAACCATGGAGCTATTACAGAACGGCGCGCTGGATATGACCAAAGGTTCCGCCAGCGATCTGGAATCTTTCGACAACGTTTATGCCATTTATAATTTGCCGTTCTTATTTAAAGACCAGGCGCATTTTAATAAAGTGGTATTCGGTGATGTCGGCAAAGAAATTATGGACTCAACGAAAGAAAAAGGATTCTTCGCCCTTTCCGCTTATGTTGCCGGTACCCGTAGTTTTTATGCCAAAAAACCGATTACTAAACCTGAAGATTTAAAAGGGCTGAAAATTCGCGTTCAGGCCAGCCCGACCACCATAAAAATGATTGAATTAATGGGTGGTTCACCCACACCTATTTCATTCGGTGAAGTCTATACTGCAATGCAGCAGGGTGTGGTTGACGGTGCGGAAAATAATGTCCCATCGTGGGTGCAAACACGTCATATTGAAATTGCCAAAGTCTTCTCTGAAGATGAGCACGCCTCTATTCCAGACTTCCTGGTGATCTCCACCAAAACCTGGGAAAAGCTAACGCCGGAGCAGCAGCAAATTCTGGCGAAAGCGGCCACCGACTCGCAGGTTTACCAACAGAAGCTGTGGGACAAAATCGACGCTGACACGCGCGCTCAGGCGAAGGCCATGGGCGGCGAGATCGTCAAAGTCGACAAGGTGCCGTTCCGCGCTGCGGTGCAACCGCTGTTTGACGATTTCAACAAAGATCCGAAACAGGCCGCGCTGCTGGCCAAATTTGAAGCCGCCGCAGAGTAATTCCCTTGCGGGCCAGCATCTGGCCCGCCTTCACCAGGATAACAAACGATGATTTTTACCCGCACTAAACAGGCGGTGGACCGCGCGATCGCCGCGTTCTCCGTCGCGGTCATGGTGGCGCTGGTCGTCTGCGTCGTCTGGCAGGTATTCAGTCGCTATGTGTTAAACCAACCCAGCACGCTGACGGACGAGCTGGCGCGCTTTCTGATGATTTGGGTTGGCCTGCTCGGCGCAGCCTATACCGTTGGCGCACAGCGCCATCTGGCGATCGATCTGCTGGCCATGACGCTCAAACCACGTAAGCAAACGCTGCTGGGCGTGGTGATTAACCTGCTGATTTTTCTCTTCTCCGGCTCGGTGATCGTCACCGGTGGCCTGAAGCTGATAGCCAAAACGCTGGCCACCGCACAGGTCTCCGCCGCGATGCAGATCCCGATGGGCTACGTCTATCTGATCCTGCCGTTGTCCGGCCTCATCATGATGTTCTACGCGCTGTGGTTTATCGCCAACGGCCTGATTAGCCTGAAACAGTCCGCAGAAGGAGCGCGCTAATGGACGGGTATATTGCTTTAACGCTGTTTGGCGCTTTCTTCGTGCTGGTATTTATCGGCGTGCCGATTTCGTTCTCTATCGGCATCGCGACCGTTGCCTCAATGCTGCTGATGTTCCCGTGGGATATCGCCGTCATTACCGTCTCTCAGCGTCTGGCCAACGGTCTGGACAACTTTGCCCTGCTGGCGATTCCGTTCTTTATCTTCGCCGGGACGCTGATGAACAGCGGCGGTATCGCCATCCGCTTGATTAACCTCGCGCAGGTGATGGTGGGCCGCGTTCCCGGCTCGCTGGGCCACGTCAACGTCCTCGCCAACATGATGTTCGGTTCCATCTCCGGTTCGGCGGTAGCCGCGGCGGCGGCGGTGGGCGGCACCCTGCACCCGATTCAGACCAAAAAGGGTTATGACCCCGCGTTTTCCACGGCGGTTAACGTCTCGTCGTGCATTACCGGGCTGCTGATTCCGCCGTCTAACGTGCTGATCGTCTTCTCGCTGACTGCGGGCGGCGTGTCGGTGGCCTCGCTGTTTATGGCGGGCTATCTGCCAGGGATTCTGATGGGCCTGGCGATCATGGTGGTCTGCGCGATTATCGCGAAGCGCCGCGGCTACCCGGTTTCCGAGCGCCCAACCTGCGCCCAGGCGGCGAAAGCCTTCTTCGACGCCCTGCCGAGCCTGCTGCTGGTGATTATCGTGATGGGCGGGATTCTGGGCGGTATTTTCACCGCCACCGAAGCGTCAGCCATCGCGGTAGTTTATACCTTTATCCTGTCGGTGATTATCTATCGCGAAGTGAAGTGGCGCGATCTGCCGAAACTGATCCTCGAGTCGGTGGTCACAACCTCCATCGTACTGCTGTTGATCGGCTTTTCCGTCGGTATGTCGTGGGCGATGACCAATGCGGATATTCCCTACATGATCAGCGACACGCTGATGGGGATCTCGGAGAATCCGCTGGTGATCCTGCTGCTGATTAACATTGTGCTGTTGATCGTCGGCATCTTTATGGATATGACGCCTGCGGTACTGATCTTCACGCCGATCTTCCTGCCGATCGCCCAGGACCTGGGCATGGATCCGGTACACTTCGGCATCATGATGGTCGCCAACCTGTGCATCGGCCTGCTGACGCCGCCGGTGGGCAGCGCGCTGTTTGTCGGCTGCTCTATCTCGGGGGTGAAGATCCAGCAGTTAATCAAGCCGCTGCTGCCCTTCTACGCCGCGTTGCTGATCGCGCTGATGATGATCGCCTACATCCCGCAGATCTCGCTGTTTATTCCGCAGCTGCTGGGGCTGATGTAACAGCCTATATTGCGCAAAAAAAGCCGCCAGTTAACTGACTGGCGGCTTTTTCAATGATGGCTTATGGCTACTTCAACGTACCGACCAGCGCTTTGCGGCTGTCTTCCAGCGACACCACGCGGCTGCATACGTCTTTACCAAACGCCTGGAAATCCGCTTCCTGGTTTTTCCACTCGTTCTGAATCGCGGTTTGCAGGCCGCCAAGGCTACCCAGCACGCCCTGTAGCGGGTTACCGCCGCCTTTCAGCACCGCTTTGGCGCCCATCTCGTTAATGCTGTCTTGCAGAATACCGCCCATCGCCTGATTGACCAGCTGCTGGCCGTCGGCGCGTACCTGATCGATGGCTTTATAGTGGAAGGTTAAGCCATCGCTACGATGCTCAATAATGCGGTTCATCTGTTCTTTGAGCTGCGCATCGAGCTTGGTCAGGCGACCGCGCATATTGCTGCTCTCGCCCACTTCTTTGGCGATAATTTTATCCAGCGCCACGCGGCCTTTTTCTACCCGGCTGCGTGCGCCATCGTCGATCCACGGCAGCGCGCTGCGCAGCTCGGTCTGATAATCTTTGGCCTGTTCACGCTGGGCCGGCGTTAACGTATACGCCTTGCCGTTGTAGGTGACATCGCCGTTGGGGGTAATAATAAGATTGCCGTTTTCACCTTGCACCTGCACGGTTTGCGGCTTAAGCACCACGTCATCGCGTGGCGTAACGCTGCACTGGTAGTCAGCGTGGGCGGTCATCGCCGTGAACGAGAGTACTGCCGTCAGCAGCGTTTTGCGCATCATAACTTTCCCTCAGTACAAATCGGGCCAGCAAATGCTGGCCCCGTATGCTTATTTAGTCCCACCAAACGTCAAAAAGTTCGCTGGTGCGCACTTCTTCAAACTTGCGGTCTTCCAGCCACTTGCGGACCAGCGCCTGATGTTCTTCGGTGCACTTGCCCACTTCCTGGGTGCAAATCAGACCTTCCCAGGCCAGATAGCCGCTGCCGTCAAACGCCAGCTTGTTCGGCTCGATCACTTCATCAATAAACTGATCAACAACCTGATCGATCTGTTCTTCGCTGGTGCCTTCCGGGAAACGCCACGCTACGGAGAAGCCGATTTCCTGAAATTCATCGATGTGCATTTTTTTACGCAAACGACGGCTACGATTCTTTGCCATTTATTTCACCCTCTCGAACATTAAGTCCCATACGCCGTGGCCAAGACGATGACCACGCTGTTCAAATTTGGTTACCGGGCGCGAATCCGGGCGCGGTACGTAATCCTGAGTCTCAGACAGGTTCTGATACCCTTCAATGGAGGACATCACTTCCAGCATATGTTCCGCATAGGGTTCCCAGTCGGTTGCCATGTGGAAGACGCCGCCCAGCTTGAGCTTACTTTTCACGAACTGGGCAAACGGCACCTGAACGATACGGCGTTTATTATGACGCGCTTTATGCCACGGGTCAGGGAAAAAGAGCTGCACCATGTTCAGGGAGTTGTCCGGGATCATCTTGTGCAGGACTTCTACCGCATCGTGACACATCACGCGCAGGTTATCGACACCCTCTTCGTGCGCCGAGGCCAGGCACGCGCCCACACCCGGTGAGTGCACTTCAATCCCGAGGAAGTTCTGCTCCGGGCGCGCTTTGGCCATCGCCACCAGCGAAGCTCCCATACCAAAACCAATCTCCAGAGTGACCGGCGCATCGCGGCCAAACAGCGCGGCGAAATCGACAGGCTCTTCGCTGAACTCAACGCCCATCACCGGCCAGTAGTTTTCCAGCGCGTGTTCCTGCCCTTTGGTCAGTCGCCCCTGGCGACGAACAAAACTACGAATGCGGCGCAGCGGGCGGCCGTTTTCATCAAAATCCGGTGAAATGACGTCGTTCTTCATAAAAATAAGTCTGCTTGTGAGAGTGTTCGGGAAACGGGCATTATCCAAAGTTAGTTGCCGGATGCAAGCACCGGAAAGTTCCTGTTTACAGCATAGTACCGCTGTGCTGCAATCTGGCACCCTAATCGCACGATATCGGAAGCACGGTTTTGACTATGCAAGCGTCTCAATTTTCAGCCCAGGTGCTGGACTGGTACGACAAATACGGGCGTAAAACCCTGCCCTGGCAAATTGAAAAGACGCCCTACAAAGTATGGCTGTCTGAGGTGATGCTGCAACAGACTCAGGTTGCCACAGTTATCCCTTATTTTGAGCGGTTTATGTCACGCTTTCCCACCGTCACCGACCTCGCGAACGCGCCGCTGGACGACGTCCTGCATCTGTGGACCGGCCTGGGCTACTACGCCCGCGCGCGTAACCTGCACAAGGCCGCACAGCAGGTCGCCACGCTGCACCATGGCCGTTTTCCGGAAACGTTTGACGAAGTGGCGGCGCTGCCCGGCGTAGGCCGTTCTACCGCCGGGGCGATTTTATCGCTGTCGCTCGGTAAACACTTTCCCATTCTCGACGGCAACGTAAAGCGCGTGCTGGCGCGTTGTTATGCAGTGGACGGCTGGCCGGGGAAAAAAGAGGTCGAAAAACGGCTGTGGGAGATCAGCGAACAGGTCACTCCTGCAGACGGCGTTTCGCGTTTTAATCAGGCGATGATGGATCTGGGCGCGATGGTGTGTACCCGCTCAAAACCCAAGTGCTCGCTCTGCCCGCTGGAAAAAGGCTGCATCGCCGCCGCCAACGGCAGTTGGGCGCAGTATCCGGGTAAAAAACCGAAGCAGACCATCCCCGAGCGTACCGGCTATTTTCTGATGATGCAGCACGACCGCGAGGTGTTTTTACAGCAGCGCCCGCCTAGCGGCCTGTGGGGCGGTCTATACTGTTTCCCGCAGTTTGCCGATGAAGCGGCGCTGCGCGACTGGCTGGCCGAGCGGCAGATTCCGGCAGACAAGCTGACCCAGCTTACCGCTTTCCGCCACACTTTCAGTCATTTCCATCTGGACATTGTGCCTATGTGGCTTAGTGTGTCCTCATTCGCCTCATGCATGGATGAAGGCAGCGCTCTCTGGTATAACTTAGCCCAGCCGCCCGTCGTTGGGCTGGCCGCACCGGTTGAGCGCCTGTTGCAGCAGTTACGCGCCGATTCACTCGTTTAACGAGCGGCGAAATAAGAGGATTGATTATGAGCAGAACCATTTTTTGTACTTTCCTGCAGCGCGACGCCGAAGGACAGGATTTCCAGCTCTACCCCGGCGAGCTGGGAAAGCGCATCTATAACGAGATTTCGAAAGAAGCCTGGAAGCAGTGGCAGCACAAGCAAACCATGCTCATCAATGAAAAGAAACTCAATATGATGAATGTGGAGCACCGTAAGCTTCTGGAAGAGGAAATGGTTAACTTCCTGTTTGAAGGCAAAGATGTGCACATTGAAGGCTACACGCCGCCAGAAAAACAGTAAGGGCCCGACGGCCCTTTAAGACAACAACAACACGCGCTCCCGGAATGATGAAAAAAAGAATATTTGCACTGGCATTGATAGCGCCGTTGCTGGTTTCCTGCTCGGGTTCAAAAAAGGGCGATGCCTACAATGAAGCCTGGGTAAAAGACACCAACGGTTTTGACATTCTGATGGGTCAGTTCGCCCATAATATTGAAAACATCTGGGGGTTTAACGAAGTTCTGATCGCCGGGCCGAAAGACTACGTTAAATACACCGATGGCTACCAGACGCGTAGCCATATCAACTTCGATGACGGTACCATTACCGTCGAGACCATCGCCGGAACCGACCCCGCTGCGCGCCTGCGCCAGGCCATCATTACCACGCTGCTGATGGGTGACGACCCCAGCTCGGTCGACCTTTACTCCGACGCCGACGACATTCAGATTTCCAAAGAGCCGTTCCTGTACGGCCAGGTGGTCGATAACACCGGCGAGGCTATTCGCTGGGAGTGGCGCGCCGCGCGCTTCGCCGACTATCTGCTGCAAACGCGGATGAAAAAACGCAGCAATGGCCTGCACATTATTTATAGCGTGACCATTAATCTGGTGCCGAACCACCTTGATAAACGTGCGCACAAATATCTGGGTATGGTGCGGCAGGCTTCACGCAAATACGGCATCGACGAATCGTTGATTCTGGCAATTATGCAGACTGAATCGTCCTTCAACCCGTATGCGGTCAGCCGTTCCGACGCGATGGGGCTGATGCAGGTGGTGCAGCATACCGCCGGGAAAGACGTCTTCCGCTCGCAGGGGAAATCCGGCACGCCAAGCCGTAGCTTCCTGTTCGATCCAGCCAGCAACATCGATACCGGGACCGCCTATCTGGCGATCCTCAACAATATCTACCTTGGCGGTATCGACAACCCAACGTCACGCCGCTATGCGGTGATTACCGCCTATAACGGCGGCGCGGGCAGCGTGCTGCGCGTCTTCTCTAACGATAAGGTGCAGGCGGCGAACATCATTAACAGCATGTCGCCAGGGGACGTCTATCAGACGCTGACCACCCGCCATCCGTCGGCGGAATCGCGTCGCTATCTCTACAAGGTGAATACGGCGCAGAAAAGCTATCGCCGTAAGTAACAATTCTCACAAACGCAGCCGCTTCCTCCCGATTTTGCCCAGGGTGAAGCGGCTTCCCCACCTGAACTTCCTACAGAGATGTTAGTTTTGTCACTATTTCGTTGTGCAAAGTAAAAATAATTGCAATTTTTTGCGGCGCTTAACAATGTCTCATCACAGCCATTGATAGAATCAGCACAAATAATGCCTTCGGATGTTATTACGCGAACGCCTGTCCGGTCCTATTTGTGAGGAAATTAACATGAATTTAAAGCTGCAGCTTAAGATACTGTCCTTCCTGCAGTTCTGCCTGTGGGGGAGCTGGCTAACCACGCTGGGCTCGTACATGTTTGTAACGCTGAAGTTCGATGGTGCCTCTATCGGCGCGGTGTACAGCTCACTGGGTATCGCCGCCGTCTTTATGCCAACGCTGCTGGGCATCGTGGCGGATAAATGGATTAGCGCCAAGTGGGTCTATGCTTTTTGTCACCTGGTGGGGGCAGGAACGTTATTTATGGCCGCCGAGGTCACCACGCCGGGGGCGATGTTCTTCGTTATTCTGCTTAACTCGCTGGCCTATATGCCAACGCTGGGGCTGATTAACACCATCTCCTACTACCGCCTGAAATCGGCGGGCATGGACATCGTTACCGACTTCCCGCCAATCCGTATCTGGGGCACCATCGGCTTTATTCTGGCGATGTGGGCGGTGAGCTTCTCCGGCTTCGAGCTGAGCCATATGCAGCTGTACATTGGCGCTGCGCTGTCGGTCGTGCTGGTGCTGTTCACTCTGACGCTGCCGCACATTCCCGTTTCTAACCAGCAGCAGAAACAAAGCTGGAGCAGCATGCTGGGGCTGGACGCCTTTGCGCTGTTTAAAAACAAACGCATGGCGATCTTCTTTATCTTTTCCATGATGCTGGGCGCGGAACTGCAGATCACAAACATGTTCGGCAACACCTTCCTGCACAGCTTTGATAAAGATCCGCTGTTTGCCACCAGCTTTATCGTGCAGCACGCCTCGGTGATGATGTCGATTTCACAAATCTCCGAGACGCTGTTCATCCTCACCATTCCGTTCTTCTTAAGCCGTTACGGTATCAAGAACGTGATGCTGATTAGTATCTTCGCGTGGATGCTGCGCTTCGGCCTGTTCGCCTACGGCGACCCGACGCCGTTCGGCACCGTACTGCTGGTACTGTCGATGATTGTTTACGGCTGCGCCTTCGACTTCTTCAACATCTCCGGTTCGGTATTCGTTGAGAAAGAAGTCCGCCCGGAAATTCGCGCCAGCGCGCAGGGTATGTTCCTGATGATGACCAACGGCTTCGGCTGCATTCTCGGCGGCATGGCGAGCGGGAAAGTGGTGGAGATGTACACCGTAGACGGTATTACCGACTGGCAAAGCGTATGGCTGATTTTCGCCGGCTACTCGCTGGTGCTGGCGGTAGCATTTGTTGGGCTGTTTAAATATAAACATGAGCGCGTCGCGCCGGGTACGGTGCCGGTCACGCACTAAGGTGCTGCCCCTCCCCACAAGGAGAGGGAGAAAACAGACCAGGTTCTGGTGTTAATCACCGCACCTGACGGTCCCCTCTCCCCCACGGGGAGAGGGTTAGGGTGAGGGGATGTCCCCGCACCTTACTTCAAAACATACCCATACAGCCGACTAATCCCGTCAGCATCCTTCTCGCTGTACACCCCCTGAAGCTCCGGCGAAAAGCCCGGCAGCAGGTTCACGCCCTCTTCCAGCGCCAGGAAATAACGCTGTACCGCACCGCCCCACACTTCCCCCGGCACCACGCACAGCACGCCCGGTGGATACGGCAGCGCGCCTTCAGCGGCAATGCGCCCTTCCGCTTCGCTGATGCGCACCAGCTCAACATTACCGCGAATAAACTCGCTGTTGGCGTCCTGCGGGTTCATCACCACTTGCGGCAAACTCTCTTTGCGGAACATCGCCTTTTGCAGGTCCTTAACGTCAAAGCTGACGTAAAGATTGTGCATCTCCTGACACAGCTCGCGTAGCGTATAGTCACGGTAACGTACCGGATACTTGTTGTAGATAGTCGGCAGCACGTCGGCCAGCGGCGTATCGTCCTCGATATGCTGTTCAAACTGGCCGAGCATTGCCACCAGCTGCGCCATTTTTTCCGGCGTTTCCGCAGGGGTTAGCAGGAACAGGATCGAATTCAGGTCGCATTTCTCCGGCACGATACCGTTCTCACGCAGATAGTGGGCAAGAATCGTCGCCGGAATGCCGAACTCGGTATATTGCCCGGTTTCCGCGTCGATCCCCGGCGTGGTCAGCAGCAATTTGCACGGGTCCACGAAGTACTGATCCTGCGCATAGCCCTCGAAACCGTGCCAACGCGCGCCAGGCGCAAAGCTAAAGAAGCGACGCTCGCTGGCAATCGTTTTGGTTGGGTGATCCTGCCACGGGCGATCATCAACCATGGGCGGGATAAACGGCTGGATCATCTTACAATTCGCCACAATCGCCTTACGCGCTTCAATCCCCAGCTCGACGCACTCTGCCCACAGACGGCGCCCACTCTCCCCTTCGTGGATTTTGGCGTTGATATCCAGCGCCGCAAACAGCGGGTAAAACGGGCTGGTTGAGGCGTGCAGCATAAAGGCGTTGTTCAGCCGTTTGTGCGGGCAAAAGCGCGCCTGGCCGCGAATATGGTTATCTTTTTTGTGGATCTGCGAGGTCTGCGAGAAGCCCGCCTGCTGTTTGTGTACCGATTGAGTAACGAAAATGCCCGGATCGTTTTCGTTGAGATCCAGCAGCAACGGCGAGGTATCGGACATCATATCGATAAACTGCTCGTAGCCGACCCATGCGGAGTCAAACAGAATGTAGTCGCAAAGGTGGCCGATTTTATCCACCACCTGACGCGCATTGTAGATAGTGCCGTCATAGGTGCCCAGTTGAATGATCGCCAGGCGGAATGGACGCGCGTCATCGGCTTTCTCCGGCGCGGCTTCACGAATCTGCTCACGCAGATAGCGCTCGTCAAAGCAGTGCTCATCAATGCCGCCGATAAAACCGAACGGATTACGCGCCGCTTCCAGATAGACCGGCGTCGCGCCAGCCTGAATCAGCGCACCATGGTGGTTCGATTTGTGGTTATTGCGGTCGAACAGCACCAGGTCGCCGCGGGCCAGCAGCGCATTGGTCACCACCTTATTGGCGGCGGAGGTGCCGTTCAGCACAAAGTAGGTTTTATCGGCGTGGAACACCTTCGCGGCAAACTTCTGCGCGTGCTTGGCAGAGCCTTCGTGAATCAGCAGGTCGCCGAGCTTCACGTCGGCGTTGCACATGTCGGCACGAAAGACGTTCTCACCGAAGAAGTCATAAAACTGGCGGCCCGCCGGATGTTTTTTAAAGAACGCGCCGTGCTGATGCCCCGGACAGGCGAAGGTGCTGTTGCCCATTTCAACGTACTGAGTCAGGGTATTAAAAAACGGCGGCAGCAGCTCTTCTTCATAGCGACAGGCGGCGGTTTCCAGCTCCAGCCACTCCTGATCTTTACCGCTAATGACCGCCTCTACGCCGTTTGGCACGCTGATATCATCGCTTGTCAGCACGAATACCGGCAGCTTAAATCCGGTGCGTTTGAGTAATGCAAGAATGCCGCTGTGGCTGTCGGCCACGGTAATGACGACTGCTGCCACATCGGTAAAGTCGGTACTATCCAGCGCCACCACGTCACGATGGGTGGAAAGGCGAGAGACCAGTTCACGACTGGCAGCAATGTTCATTGATTTCATAAGCGCAACGACCCACTCAGGGAGAGTAAAAGTCCTGGGCAGAGCATCTGGCTCTGCCCCACGAAGCGTCTGGGTGCAACTGGGTTACAGCTCCGACCGCCAGACATCAGTAAAAGCAGACATGGTCTAATCTTACTGTTGTCCTGCAGTGAGCGTGCGTTGGCGTCACCGCATGGTGAGCAAAGAGAATGGGGCAGACCTTCGCGAGTAGGCGAAGCGGCATTGGCGATGTAATGGCAAAGATGTCATTGCAGGCGGCCCCGATTCAGGAAAGGAGAAATTTCGCGCAATCATGGCACCATTCACCAGAGGGTGCAAGACGAAATTTTTATGCACTAATACCACGGAGAAACAAGCACTGAACCGATTAATCAGTCCATAATAATGCAGGACTTATCGATAAGTAACAGGAGTTAACGTGGTAATTGGCCCATTTATTAATGCCGGGGCAGTGCTCGTCGGCGGTTTGATCGGCGCGCTGTTAAGCCAGCGTCTTCCGGAGCGTATTCGCGTTTCCATGACCTCGATCTTCGGCCTCGCCTCGCTGGGTATTGGCCTGCTGCTGGTAATCAAGTGCGCCAATATGCCGGTGATGGTGCTGGCCACACTGATGGGGGCGCTGATCGGTGAGTTTTGCTATCTGGAAAAAGGGATCAATAACGGCGTTTCCTGGATGCAGAAGCGGCTGCTCAAGCCGGGCAAAAGCCGGGAGCATGAAAATGTCATCCAGAGCTTCGTGGCGATTATCGTCTTGTTCTGCGCGAGCGGTACCGGGATTTTTGGCTCGATGCACGAAGGGATGACCGGCGACCCGACCATACTCATAGCCAAGTCGTTTCTCGATTTCTTTACCGCCATGATTTTCGCCTGCTCGCTCGGCTTTGCCGTCTGTGCCATCAGCGTGCCGATGCTGGTCATCCAGCTGACGCTGGCGTTTTGCGCCTTTATGATCCTCCCGCTCACCACCCCTGCAATGATGGCCGATTTCACCGCCGTCGGCGGCCTGCTGCTGCTGGCCACCGGCCTGCGCATCTGCGGAATCAAGATGTTCGCCGTGGTGAATATGCTGCCCGCGCTGCTGCTGGCGATGCCCATTTCCGCTGCCTGGACCGCCTTTTTTGCCTGACGTCGCGTGCAAAATACGCAAGGTGATGATAGATTGTGCAACTCGCCGCAAAATTTATAATTTTCGTTGACGAGGCGAGGCGATTACGGTTTAATGCGCCCCGTTGCCCGGATAGCTCAGTCGGTAGAGCAGGGGATTGAAAATCCCCGTGTCCTTGGTTCGATTCCGAGTCCGGGCACCACTTATTCAGAAAACCCAGCCTATGGCTGGGTTTTTGCTTTCTGGCGTTCCGATAAATTTCCGCTTCCAGAAATAGCTACGCCACCTCATCCAACCCTGACTCAAAGATGCGCTTGCGCAGAGTGGCGATCGTGTTCGACAGCGCTTTTTCCTGCTGGCGAAAATAGGCCTGTGGGTCGGCAAGCGTTGACACCAGCAGCCAGGATTTCTCTTTCTCAAGCGCGAGCATTTCGGCCTGCAGGCTGGCAATTTGTTGCTGCGTGGCGCTGATTTTACGCAGCAGTAGCGTGAGATCGTTCAGCCTTTCGCTCGCCATCATTGGCTCATGCTCGCGCATGAGTCGGGCTAGCAGATTACGAATAGTCGGCAGATCGCCACGTTGTCGGGCCTGATTGAGCTGGGCCATCATCTCGTTAGCTTCCGCCTTCAGCGCATCGTCGACCAGATCCGGGTGACAAAGCTTACTCGCCTGGCGCCACAATCGTTTGAGTTCCTGACGATCCTCCTGCGCCATATTTTCATGATGCTCGCGGCGTTTTTGCGCTTTTTGCTGCTGATCGCGCCAGGTGTCATACTGTTCGCGCGCTTCGTCACGCGCACGTTGTTCGCGGGAATCGTCGTCATGACACATTTCGGCTCGCTTGCGCAGCGAGGCTTCCGCCAGGATCTTTCGCAGCCTCAGCACCTCGGCCATCAGCGGCCCCAGATGCTGCATATAAAGATCGTTAAACTCATCAAGCTGGGTCAGCCTTGCGTTCCTGGCATCAAGCAGCGCCTGTAGCTGGGTTTCCAGCGCTTTTAGCTCCAGTTTGCTGGCCGCAATGCGCGGATCCTGCCAGTGAGTCATCGAGCGCTGGCTTTGCAGCCAGCTGACGATGGCGTTCATCGCCTCGCCATAGCGCCGGGACTCCAGCGCCTGAATGATGGCGTCAATCGCCGGATCGTCAATGTCGCCTTTCAGGTGCGAAATCTGACTGGCAATGATCTCATCATCTTCCAGTTCAATGGCATTTTTGATGATTTCCAGCCGCTTGATGGGTTTACTCATGGGGCGTTTGCTCGGCGTCCTGACCGTGGGAATGGATCGCAGAGTAGCACTCGTTCCGGTGCGCCGTCAGCCGCTATGTCATATTATAAGTGACGTTATTTCAGTCGCTTAGATTTTCGATATGAAGTATAGACTTAAGTCGAACTGACGGCGGTTAATATCGTTACTCAGCCAGCGCCTGCCGCAAATCGTCGCGCAAATCATCAACCCCTTCAATGCCCACTGAGAGGCGAATCAGCTGTGGCGTAATGCCGTTGGCGAGTCGCTGCTCCAGCGGGATAGACGCATGGGTCATGCTGAACGGCTGGCTGACCAGGCTTTCCACGCCGCCCAGGCTCTCAGCGAGCGTAAACAGGCGCAACTTTTTGATCACCGCTTCTGCCCGTTCGGCATCGCCTTTTACCACGATCGAGATCATCCCTCCCGGCTGCGCCATCTGGCGGCGGGCGAGCGCATAGTCGGGGTGCGATTCCAGCCATGGGAACCAGACCTTTTCCACCTGCGGCTGCTGCTCAAGCCACTGGGCAAGCGCCAGCGCATTGCTGCTGTGGCGTTCCATGCGCAGCGACAGCGTGCGGATCCCGCGCAGGGTCAGGAAGCTACTGAACGGATCGAGCACCCCGCCGACAGCGTTTTGCAGATAGCCAAGCTGCTCCGCCAGCGTCGGGTTATCGCCCACCACCGCAAGACCGGCGACAACGTCCGAGTGGCCGTTGAGGTATTTGGTGGCGGAATGCACCACAATATCAAAGCCGAATGCCAGCGGGCGCTGAATAACCGGCGAGGCAAAGGTGTTATCCGCCACGCTGATGAGCTTGTGGCGACGGGCGATACTGGCGATTGCCTCCAGATCGGCCAGTTTCAGCAAGGGGTTGGTCGGCGTCTCGACCCAAATCATGCGCGTTTCCGGGCGGATAGCCGCTTCCAGCGCCGGGAGCGAACCGGGTTTGACCCAACTCACCTGCAGCCCTGCGCTGCGCCGACGCACGTTTTCAATCAGCCGGTAGGTTCCCCCATAAACATCATCGACGGCGACGATATGGCTGTCTTTATCCAGCAGTTCCAGTACCGTTGAGATGGCCGCCAGGCCAGAAGCAAAGGCGTAGCCGCGGCTGCCGCCTTCCAGCTCAGCAATCGCGGTCTCCAGCGCCGTTCGCGTCGGGTTGCCGCTTCGCGAATATTCATAGCCGCTGTGCTGGCCCGGTGCCGGTTGGGCATAGGTTGATGTTGCGTAAATCGGCGGCATCACCGCGCCGTGGCTATCGGTAAAAGTGCCGCTGTGTACGCTTAGAGTGTCGAAAGTTATCATTATTCATTCCTTATTGTTCAAGACGATTGCGCCAGCTCGTGAGGAGATCGCTACGGGTAATAAGGCCGAGAAAGCGCTCGTTATCCACCACCACGGCCACCTGGCCACGATCAAAAATCGGTTTCAGCGCGCTCTCAGGCGCGGTGATGTCGAGGGTTTCAACCTCCTGCGTCATGGCTTCGCGCACCGGCAAACCAAAGCGTTGGCTGTCGCCCTGCACGTGGCTCAGCAAATCCCACTCATCGACGATTCCCACCACCCTTCCCTCTTCCAGCACCGGGAGCTGTGAGATGTCATACAGGCGCATACGAGCCAGCACGGCGGCCAGGGTATCGTCGGGAGCGGCGGTGACGGTGGCGCCTTCATCATGGCGTAAGGCAATAAAATCACTCAGATCACCACGCTGTGTGCGGGCCAGCAGGCCCTGCTGGCGCATCCAGTCGTCGTTGAACATTTTCGACAGGTACTTATTGCCGCTGTCGCAGGCAAAGGTCACCACCCGTTTAGGCGTGGTTTGCGCGCGACAGTAGCGCAGCGCCGCCGCCAGCAGCGTGCCGCTTGAAGAGCCCGCCAGAATCCCTTCCACCTGCAGGAGTTCGCGGGCGGTAGTGAAGGCTTCACGATCGCTGATGCGTAATGCCTTACGTACGTTATTGATGTGCGCTAATGGCGGGATAAAATCTTCGCCAATTCCTTCAACCAGCCAGGATCCCGCTTCCTGATAACGGCCGCTTTCGACCTGATCGGCAAGGATCGAACCGGCCGGATCGGCCAGCACAAACTCGGTGTGCGGCGAGTGTTCGGCGAACCATGCCTGCAGGCCACCCAGCGTACCGCCCGATCCCACGCCAACGACGATGGCATCAATCTGCCCGTCGAGTTGCTGATACAGCTCCGGCGCGGTGGTTGTGGTGTGAGCCAACGGATTGGCGGCGTTATTAAACTGGTCAATGTAAAAAGCACCGGGGAGCGTTTTCGCCAGCCGCTGCGCGTAGTCCTGATAGTACGCCGGATGCCCCTTGCCAACGTCAGAGCGGGTCAACACCACCTGAGCGCCAAGGGCGCGGAGGTGGAAAATCTTCTCGCGGCTCATTTTGTCCGGTACGACAAGGATAAGTTTGTACCCGCGCTGGGCGGCAATCAGCGCCAGCCCAAGCCCGGTATTGCCTGCGGTCGCTTCAACAATGGTGCCGCCAGGCTGCAGCAGCCCCTGCTTTTGCGCCTCGTCGATCATCGACAGCGCCACCCGGTCCTTGATTGAACCGCCGGGGTTCTGGTTTTCCAGTTTCAGAAACAGGCTGCACGGTCCGGTATCCAGCTTATGCAGCTGCAGTACCGGCGTCTGGCCGATAAGTTCGGTGACGGAATGGTAAACGGTCATACGCTTTAATCCTGATATATGAGCAACGACCAGAGTGTAGGACTGTAAAAAATGGATGATAAAGAACCTTTATCTGCTCGTTAGCGCAAATTGGAATATGACCTGCTATTTAGACATGTGGATAGAGAGACGTTTAGTCGTACAGAGGGATTGATGGCTAAAAATGGGGGAATTTGCCGTATTTTCAGCCACCAAAGCGGCTTCAGAATGCGCCTTTTGCCGCATCACAGCTTTCTATTGTTGAACTTTATCTAAGGAGTTCTCGCCGCCGGCTTGGGGATGCTAGCGAGATGACGCGTTGAGGAACCCGCCGCAAAGGCGGGTTCCTGTCACTGATAAACAAACGTCACGCCAATAATCGACTGTACGTTGCCCGCTGTCACCTGGCCGTGGGTTCGCGCATAGTTGGCGGTCAAGCCAAGGCTCACGGCCGAGGTGCTTACCGTGCCAAGCGATACCGTGCTGTTGGCAGGCACAACGCTACCGTTGCGGGTAAGCTGGACGCCAACCCCACTCGCGGGCGAAGCCGATGCGGTGTTGGTGAAAATGGAGTTCGCCGAATCCTCCGTCGTCCCCGACAGGTAGTAACTGAGCTTTTGACTCTGTGCACAGTAAACCGTCAGCGGAATGGATGTTGAACCGGGGTAATCCGGCAGCGTCACCGTGACGTCTCGCGCAGAGACGTCACAGCCTCCGGTGGGCACCACCACATTGTTGTTGGCGTAGATATTCCAGACAAACTGGAAATCGTCGTTATTTTTATTGTTGGTCTGGCGAAGGATCAGAACGGCAATAAGCGTTCCGGCGCTAATTGCCACGCCGCCGGCGGAGCTAATCGGCGTCAGATAGAGCATCGTGGGCCAGGGTTTATCGGTTTTCGAGTTGTAAATTAGCCGCGCGGTCTCCGTGGTGGTGGGAAACGGATAGCTGGAACCATTGTATTTGACGGTACCGGAGAAACTGGACAACACGCCACCGTATGCCGAACCCCGTTGTAGCGTAACGTAGTCAGTCATGGTCTCCGGGTAATCGTTATGACAAAAAATCTGCGTCGAAAGATCGACAACCAGGTTTTGCCCCACGTTCACCTCAGGCGCCAGATCCACATACACGTTCGCGCTGCCGCCACCGATAGGGATCGTCGTTCCGCTGGCGGTCCGGCAGGCAAATGACCAGGCATTAAACGACCAACCGGCCATCAGCAGCACCGTCAACAGGGTTATCACTCTCTTCATCACGATCGTCTCCTGGTCAGGCGTAGGTATAGGTGACGTTGATCACCGCCTGAATGGTTCCCTGGGTAGCGCCGCCGTTAACCGACAGCGCCCTCACCTGCAGCGGAAAGCGTGCGGACTGCGAGGCCTCATCCACCGTCACCGTTGTCTTCGCGCCGGTATTGAGCGTGTTGCCCGCCGCGTCCTGCAGCTCAAGCTGAATATTTCTGGCCGTTCCCTGATTCTGGTAATAGCCGGTGGCATCTGCCGTGCCGCTAAAGCTGGCGGTGACGCGCGATGTGCCAACCGGGCAGTTGCTGAGATCCAGCGCGACGTCATGCCAGGGCGAGGTTGAGCCAGCGGAAAGTAGGTTGAAGGTGTAGAGATCGCCAAGATCAACGTCAGCATTGCGGGTTGATACCGTACACGGCTTCGCCACCACTTTACCGTTGACCGTAATCGTCACATCGGCGGCCCATAGCGCCGAAGAGAAGGCGACCAGCGCGATTGCCGATAGCACACCGCAATAAGCCCATTTCATTGATGCCTCCACTTACTGAAATTCAAGAGTGAACGTCGCCGTGGCGTTAACGTGGCCCGGCGTGACCGGAACCTGCGTGGCCATCAGGCGAGCATAAAAGTTCAGCGTATTGCTCTGACCGGGCTTCAGCGTCGTCCACGGAATAGCGGATGACGTGGCATTCAGCGGCAGCATTGTCTGCTGATCGTTAAGGATCTGCACCCCCATGCCAGCGGCGGCAGCGCTGCCGCCGTCAAGCTTCAACAGGCGGGTATTGTCATTATCCGCCACGCCAGTAAACCCAACCTTCACGGCGCTAACCGCGCTGCCGCAAGGTGAGAGAACAATACGAAACGGTATCGCGGGGGTCGTCGCGCCAACGGTACTGAACTGCTTAGCCGCGTTATCCATCAGGTCGACGATAAAGTCCTTCGACTCGCCCGCCACCGCGCAGCCGTTATCTCGTACGTAACCGCTGATGGTGATGGTGCTATCTGCGGCCAGGGCGCTGGCGGCGGATAGCGACAGCAGCGCGCTGAGCAGGTAAAAAGGTTTTGTCATCATCATGTCCTTAGCGGCAGGTCGCCGACAGCTGAATCAGCGACTGCTGCTGGCTCTCATCAGGTAACCGATATTCCGCTTCACAGCGCGCATTGGCGCCTTGCCCCCATGCCACCTGCACCTTTCCGGCCAGCGGCATGCCGCTGAGATAAACGAGGCCATTATCAGCCACGATGCTGCCGTTCTGGTTACCGTCCGAGGTGACCATCGCGCCAAACGGCACAGGTTTACCGTTGTGGATTAACGTCATCAGCAACTTCATGCCGACGTGCGCCTTAAACTCCGCGCGGACAATCGCGCCGTGAGTCGGTACGACGTTCACTACCGCATCGTCCAGGTCGACGTTATCCGCCAGCGAGTTGGTGTCCAGCGCCACACGGTTTTCCCGGTATTCAGTGGCGTAGGGCAGCACGGCATAGCCGCGCCAGTCGGTGCGTATCCCGGTCTGATTTTCCACTTTTGTCCCTTTCGCCCCCGGCGCGCTGACCAGCACCACCGTGTCATTGAGAGGCTGGCTCAGCGTGACGCCGTTGGCGTGAGCCAGCACGCCGCCGCTCATGCCGTAGTAAAGCTGCTTAATCCCGTCGCTACGGCTGTAGCCAACGTTGGCATTGCCGTAGCCACCGCGATAGTTCAGCGCGGCATAGCCGGTGCTCCCGCTGCTGCCCTCGCCGCCGCTGGCATAGCCGGTCTGCACGTTGTAACTCAGGTTGTTATCCTCCAGCAGCGTGCCGTACAGCCCTGCGAGGTTGCTCATCCGACCGTTGAGATCGTTGGACATGCTGTAGCTGGCGCTGGCGTGCCGCCAGACGGATTTGCTGTCCGAGCGCAGCCAGTGGCTGAACGGAATGTTGACGTTCACCGCCAGCATCTGGTCACGGGCATCCTGCCAGGCGTTTTTGGTCAGGCTATAGCTCAACGTCCAGTTAATATCGTCCACGGCCATATTCAGCCCGGCCTGGAATTGCTCATCCGCGTTATGAGTGCCCCAGTAGGTTTGCTGGCTGCCGCTCACATAAAGCGTGGCGGTACGCCCCAACTGCTGGGTTACGCTGACCTGCACTTTGCCCCGTTTGCTGTAGGCAAGGTTGTAGTAGTCGGTGAATTTGGGCTTCACGTAGACTGGCCCATCTTCCGTCACCACGGAGTACCCGCTCATACGCTGATAGGTGGTATCGGCAAAGCTGAAATATCCGCGCGTAGAGTAGCGGTAGCCCACCAGCTGAATATTGGTACCTAATTCATTAAGCGATTTGTTATAGAGGAAGCGCACCGACTGCCCCTGCTGCCGACTGTCGTCGGGTAGCGTGGCGTTGGCCTGGGTAATGTCCACCGACATCGCGCCCAGGTTGCCCATGTTCTTGCCGACCCCGAAGTTAAACGCGCGATAGCGATCCGCCAGCTGGCTTCCACCATACAGCGTCCATCCCGCCGCCAGCCCGTGCATAAGGGTGCCCTGAAAGAACGTCGGGTCGTCCTGCTGCTCGTTGCCGCTACGGTATTTTCCGGCAGTGAGCGCATAGCGCGTGTGCCCTTCCCTCTGCAGCACCGGGACGGAAGAATACGGTACGGTAAAGGTTTGATTGCTGCCGTCCGCCTCCTTGATCGTGACCTGCAGGTCGCCGCCGTTGCCCGCGGCATAGAGGTCGTTAATGGTGAAGGGGCCAGGCGGCACCGTGCTGTGGTAAATCTCATAGCCGTTTTGCTTGATAGAGACCTGCGCGGTACCGCGCGCTATACCGTGAATAACCGGCGCGAAGCCTTTCTGGCTGTCCGGCAGCATGTTGTCATCGGAAGCCAGCTGCGCGCCGCGGAAGTTAATCCCGTCAAAGATATCGCCGTTGGTATAGCTATCACCCAGCGTCAGCCGCGAGCGTAACGCCGTGATATCGCGCTCCAGCCAGGTATTGATATGCTGCCATTTGTTCTCGTTTTGCGAGCCGCTGCTGTGGCTCCAGGTACTGTTGTCACGCAACCGCCATGGGCCGACGTTCAGCCCGCTTTGCAGGTTTAAATAGGCATACTGGCTGCTACCGCCAACCGTGTTCTGCACGCGATTACCGGTGAAGTTGTAGTTCAGCAATCCGGCAGTGATACCGTTATCCCACAGCTCCGGCGGAATATAGCCGCGCGCCTGGTTCCCCATAAAGGCCTGAGGAATGGTCAGGTACAGTCGCTGCTGGCCGACATCCAGACGGATGGTCGCCTCTTTAATCATCTCGGTTAAGGGTACGCAGGCGTCAGCGGCAAGCGCATGCAGCCCGTCGACGGCGGCGACATTCAGCCCCATGCTGGCCAGCTGCCCGCGCGTCAGGCACGGCATCAGCCCATGGCCATCCTCAGGAGCGTTGAAGGTGACATCGCGAGTGGTCATATACCCGTCGTTAAGGTAGATATCTACGCGATAGGTCCCTGGCGGCAGCTCCTGCCCCTTCTCAAAACCGGAGAGATCCGCCACGGCGGCAGGATCGTCGGCCAGAAAGCGCGGGTTAAAGTAGAGTTCCGCCTGAACGAAAAAGGTCGGTGACGCGAGCAAAATGGCAACCGGAAGCTGCCGCATACGCCAGACCCGCAAACAGGCGAGGTCAAATTTCAGATATGGCATAGTCCCTCCGGTTTCACATCACCCGGCGATCATTTCTTATTCTGTTCAAGGGATAGGGGCAGCCCTGTGGCTTAACGCATCGCGCCTATCATGCGCGGCGTCAGCGCGCCATAGTCATTAATGGTTCTGAAAGTAATTTCACCGCCCGCATCATCCGGTATTTTCACCCGGGCCTCGCCCATCGGCGGCACCAGCGCGTTTTCCAGCACGCGGGTACCAGCGTTAAGCTCGGTAACCGTCAGGTAGTACGGCGTGGGATTGATCAGCGTAAGCGTGCCGGCACTGCGACGGAACGTCAGTTTTTCGACGGCCTGCTCCGGCGGCATCGCCAGTTTTGCCGGGCGATAGTAAAGCTTGATACGGCTGATAATCGCCAGTTGCAGGGTATTGTCGTTGAGCTTAGATTTGTCCATCGCCGGAATCGCCTTCACGTTCATCCAGAACAAGCTTTCCCGATCCTGCGGCAGCTGGTTATTGGACGCATCAAGAATACGCAGCGTGTTCTCTTTTTTCCCCTGCATCGCAAACAGCGGCGGCGTCACCACAAAACGACCATCTTTAACGCCGTCGGCGTTTTCCACCCAGGACTGAATCAGATAAGTGCCGCTCTCGTCGGTATTGGTGACCGCCAGAGGGACCTGCTTTTGCCCTGCCGGATAAATGACCCGGGTCGCCCCCAGCGCCACACCCGCGTGCGCATAATGGCTTACCCCGCTCGCCGCTATCAGCAGCAGCATCGCCAGCGCACCGCGCATCATCATCAACGTTCTTTTCATGTTTACCCTTGTTGTACTCACCGTCATTTCCTGCGTCCGGTTAATTACTGGTAGGTCAAGGCGAACCAGGCCTGCGCATTGGCCGTACCGCCGGTGACCTGACGTGCGGTCGAACGGTATTTCGCCACAAAATGCAGCGTGGTTGGCCCATCGTAGAGTCGCGCCCAGCGCACGGGCGCCTGGTTGAGTGGAATTAATCCGCCCTGGTCATCAAACAGCGCAATGCCAATACCGGTAGCGATGCCCGCCCCCTCTCCCACTGAGAGAACGTTAGGATCTTTACCGTCAGCGACGCCCTGAAACGACACGCCAACGTGCTGGCTGACTGCCGTACTGCAATCTTCAAGATGAATAGCAAAAGCGATCGGATTAGATTCTTCGCCCACCGCATGGAAACGATGGCTGGCCACCTGGCCCATTTTTACCGTCATCAGGCGATCTTCCGCCGCCACGCTGCAGGCTTCGGCGATAACAACGCCCTGAAAACGTAAACCACCACCGGGTAATGTGACGTTCCAGTGGTTGCCAGCATGCGCGACGATCGGCAGCAGAAACATCAGCAGTAACCCTGTCATCCAACGCATGACTATCACCTCCATTCCCTCGTGATGACGGGCCTTCCTGGCCCTCGTGGCGTCCCTGCCGGTTGGATTACTCGTACTGAACTTTGAAGGTCGCGTCGGCGTTCGCGGTACCCGCCGTGGCCGCGCCGGTCGCGTAGTAACGCGCCTGGAACGGAAGCACGTTAGGACCATCGTTCAGAGTGGTCGCGGAGCTAAAGGTCGCGCCATCGAGTGCCAGCGGTTTGCCTTTGTTATCAAGGATCTGGATACCCACGTTGGTGGCACCGCCCGATGCTGACCCTTGCAGCGCCAGAACGGTGTTGTTGGTGGTATCAACCGCTGTGCCGGAGAAGGCCACAGATGCCTTCGTCGAAACGCTGGTATCGCAGTCGTTCAGTTGGATGTTAAAGCCGACGGCGGAACTGGTGCTGCCCGCAGTCGCCAGTTTTGCCGAACGAACCTGACCCATCTGTACCGTCTGGTCGATAGAACCGGCATCCACGGCGCAGGCCGCGTTTACCACATCGCCTTTAAAATGCACGGTGCCGCCGTTTACCGTCGTCGTGTCCGCCAGCGCTGCCGCAGAGGTGAAGGAAAGCGCAGAGATAATTACCAGCGCAACTTTATTAATGCCCATAAATGTACTCCTGATTAATGGAGAATATTATTCTCACTTTGTTAAAAACAGCGCTAAAGGCAGGCAATGAAGGTTCTGCCTGACACGCATCGATTATTTATGTGAAGACAACCACATCCCAACAACAGCACCGTTATCTGGATATCAGAAATAACGTCACCAGCGTCGATTCAGCTTAGAGATATCCAGATAAAACGACATTGTCGCGGCATTATTCCCACGCAACCCAAACATTCGTTTAGTTTTCTGCCGCAAATAATAAATATGTTTTTCGCTGAGTCCTGCTAATTTATTAATTTGTGAAACGGAGTAGCCTTCGCATAGATAGCGAAAGACAATCAACTCTTGTTCAGAGAAATCCCGCCGGTCAAACATAGATTTACCGGCTTCATACAGACACAAGTAAAGCTCGGAAAAACCTATCTTTTCAGAGATGAGCCAAGGGAATGGCCCCTGAAAGGCGCATCCGGGAGCCCCCTCCATCTTGTATAACAGTACAATTCGGCAATGAGAGCATAATGAAGCAATTAAACTCAGTATCCGGTGTCGCTCGGCAATATCAGAAATATATACCACGAAGATATCACTGACCGATGGACGTAAGTAACAGTTAGATTTTAATTGTCTGGAGTGGATTGCTGCGACATTCCCTCTCCGAATGACTTCATCATCTTGCAATGCCAAAAGGAAAAAACTGTTATCCGAGATAATACATTTCCTCATATATTACCCCAACATCCAGATCCGATTTATTCTATTTAATGTCCATAATTCCTGTTTCCAGAAAGTCGTAAGCCAAACTTCGATTTAATTATATACACAGCGAATATACATCGTCAAAAACGATCAATTAATTATTATTGATAGATATGAACAATTGATTTTATGGATATAGATCGCCCTGATCGATCAA
>NZ_CBDKZX010000044.1:0-33999 GCF_965301105.1 Kluyvera sp. | reverse complement strand
TCCATGGCAATTCCTGTTTATCTTTGGCTGAAAGACGACGGCGGCGCGGACATTAAAGGTTCTGTAGACGTTCAGGATCGTGAAGGCAGTATCGAAGTGGTGGCGCAGGAGCATAACCTGTACATCCCAACCGATAACAATACCGGCAAGCTGACCGGTACGCGTATCCACACCCCGTTCCTGTTCACCAAAGAAATCGACTCTTCCAGCCCGTATTTGTACAAGGCGGTCACCACCGGTCAGACCCTCAAGTCTGCGGAATTCAAGTGGTACAAAATTAACGACGCGGGTCAGGAAGTGGAGTACTTCAACACCAAACTTGAGAACGTGAAAGTGGTGAAAGTGAATCCTGTGATGCACGACATCAAGAATCCTTCTTTCGAGAAGCACAATCACCTCGAGCAGATTGAACTGCGTTACGAAAAAATCACCTGGACCTACAAAGACGGCAACATCATTCATTCCGATTCCTGGAACGAACGCGCCACCGCGTAAGACCGATGCGGACAGTTTCGCTGTCCGCAGTTTTTTGCTGAGCGCCTGTCCTGACAGGCATTGAGCAAAGAATCACACAATCTGCCTGCCTGACCTGATGCGCTTTGGGTGCCTTATTAAAAGGGAAAGCGAAGGGCGGTAGCGTGCCCGGGAATCATCAAGAGAGAGAAAAATGGAAAACTCAGCCGTCCTGTTACGTCGCCTCAATCCTTACTGCGCCCGCGCGCTGGAAGGGGCCGCTTCCTTGTGTCAGACCCGCGCGCATGCTGAAATCCTGCCGGAGCACTGGCTGCTGAAACTGCTGGAGCAGGGCGAAGGTGACATCACTGTGCTGGCTCGCCGCTACGAGTGGGACATGGACGACATGTGGCAGGCGCTGCTGGGCTGGCTGGACGCGCTGCCGCGCTCGGTGCGCCAACGTCCGCAGCTCTCCGACGCACTTAACGCGCTCTTAAAACAGGCGTGGATGGCCGCTTCTTTGCAGGGCGAGGAACACATCCGCAGTCTGCATCTGCTGATGGCGTTAATTGAAAGCCCGAAACTTGTTCACTGCGATGATTTATGGCCGCTGCTGACGCTGGGTCAGAGCCAGCTTGAGCGCCTGCGCCCGCTGCTGGACGCCCAGTCTGAAGAACGTCCGCAAGCACAGCTCGAAGCCGAACTGGCGCACCCCGCGGGCGACGTAGAATTTGTTGGTCGCCCGGTTGGGGTAAACACTCCGGAGGGCGAGCTGAACCCGGCGCTGCAAAACGCGTTGGATAAATTCACGCTCGATGTCACCGCCAAAGCCAAAGAGGGTAAAATCGACCCGGTATTTGGGCGCGATACGGAGATCCGCCAGATGGTGGATATTCTCTCCCGTCGCCGCAAGAACAATCCGATTCTGGTTGGCGAACCCGGCGTCGGCAAAACTGCGCTGGTGGAAGGACTCGCGCTACGTATTGCCGAAGGCAACGTGCCGGAGTCCCTCAAACCTGTGATTTTGCGTACGCTCGACCTCGGCCTGCTGCAGGCGGGCGCGGGTGTGAAGGGCGAATTCGAACAGCGCCTGAAAAACGTGATTGATGCGGTGCAGCAGTCTCCGGTGCCCATCTTGCTGTTTATCGATGAAGCGCACACCATTATTGGCGCTGGCAACCAGGCCGGCGGCGCGGATGCCGCTAACCTGCTGAAACCTGCGCTGGCGCGCGGCGAACTGCGCACTATCGCCGCCACAACCTGGAGCGAGTACAAGCAGTACTTCGAGCGCGACGCCGCTCTGGAGCGCCGCTTCCAGATGGTGAAAGTGGACGAGCCGGATGATGATACCGCCTGCCTGATGCTCCGCGGTTTGAAATCACGCTATGCCGAACACCACAATGTGCATATTACCGACGACGCGGTTCGCGCCGCCGTCACGCTCTCCCGCCGCTACCTGACTGGCCGCCAGTTGCCGGATAAAGCCGTTGACCTGCTCGATACTGCCGCGGCCCGCGTACGCATGAGCCTGGACACGGTGCCGGAGCAGCTAACCCGCATCCGGGCGCAAATCACCGCCCTTGAAATCGAGAAACAGGCGCTGCTGGAAGATATTGCTGTTGGCAATCAATACCATGGAGAACGCCTGCCGGTAATTGAGCGCGAAGAAAACACGCTTGTTGCGGCGCTTGAAGCCCTGGAAAGTCAGTACGACCTTGAGCTTCAACTGACTGAGCAACTGCTTGAAAGCCGCCGGGATATCTCGCGCCAGAGCGAAACGCATCGCCTTCAGCAAGCGCTCAACGATATGCAGCACAGTGACCCGCTGCTGTCGGTGGATGTGGACATCCGCACCGTCGCCAATGTGATTGCCGACTGGACCGGCGTGCCGCTCTCCTCGCTGATGAAGGATGAACAGAGCGAACTGCTGAGCCTGGAAAAGGAAATCGGCAAGCGCGTGGTTGGGCAGGATGTCGCGCTGACCGCTATCGCCCAGCGGCTGCGCGCCGCTAAGACAGGCCTGACTTCGGAGAACGGTCCGCAGGGCGTATTCCTGCTGGTTGGCCCAAGCGGCGTCGGTAAAACGGAAACCGCGCTGGCGCTGGCCGATGTGATGTACGGCGGCGAGAAGTCGCTAATTACCATCAATCTGTCTGAATACCAGGAGCCGCACACCGTATCCCAACTGAAAGGATCGCCTCCCGGCTATGTTGGTTACGGTCAGGGCGGCATCCTCACCGAAGCCGTGCGTAAGCGCCCCTACAGCGTGGTGCTGCTCGACGAAGTGGAAAAAGCGCATCGCGATGTGATGAACCTGTTTTATCAGGTGTTCGACCGCGGCTTTATGCGCGACGGTGAAGGGCGTGAAATCGACTTCCGTAACACGGTGATTCTGATGACCTCGAACCTCGGCAGCGACCCGCTGATGCAACTGCTGGCGGAAAGCCCGGAAGCCAGCGAAGGCGAACTGCACGAATTGCTGCGGCCAATTCTGCGTGACCACTTCCAGCCTGCGCTGCTGGCCCGCTTCCAGACGGTAATTTATCGGCCGCTGGCGGAAACGGCGATGCGTACCATTGTCGAGATGAAACTGGGGCAGGTAAGCCAGCGTCTGCACCGTCATTATGGGCTGACGACGCATATCGACAGCACGCTGTTTGATGCCTTGACCGCCGCCTGCCTGCTGCCGGATACCGGCGCGCGTAACGTTGACAGCCTGCTTAACCAGCAGATCCTGCCGGTGCTGAGCCAGCAGTTGCTGGCGCATATGGCCGCCAAACAAAAACCGCAGTCGCTGACCCTGAGCTGGAGTGAAGAAGAGGGGATTGCGCTGGAATTTGCACAGCCTGAAGGAGGCCGCGTATGAGCATGAGCCTGCCGATATTGTTCAGCCACAACCACCACCTGCTGGTGGTTAAAGGCTGTGAGTCCGCCCTCGACGTGCTGGCGTTTGAAGGCGACGAAGCGCTGAGCACGCCGTTTCGCTACCGTATCGAGTTCACCAGCCCCGACCATGCCATCAGCAAAGAGACGATGCTGATGAAAGCCGCGTCGCTGACGCTGCAGGCCCCGGTCGATCAGGGTTTTGGCATTAAAATTCAGCAGCCGGTGCGGGTGATTCAGGGAGTGGTCACCGGTTTTGAACGTCTTCGCACCTCGAAGGATGAAACCCACTACGCCCTGACGTTGCAGCCGCGTCTGGCGCTGCTCGACCGCTCGCACCAGAACGCGATTTACCAGGATATGTCGGTCCCGCAAATCGTCGAGAAAATTCTCCGCGAGCGTCACAACATGCGCGGACAGGATTTCCTGTTTTCGCTAACCAAAGAGTACCCGCGCCGTGAGCAGGTGATGCAGTACGGCGAGGACGACCTGCACTTTATCACCCGCCTGCTGGGCGAGGTGGGCGTCTGGTTTCGTTTCACCACCGACACGCGCCTGAACATTGACGTGGTGGCATTTTATGACGATCAGCAGGGTTATGAGAAAGGGCTGACGCTGCCGTCGATTCCACCGTCAGGGCAGCATTCGCAGGGTGTGGACGCGGTGTGGGGGATGGAGTGCCATCACCAGGTCGTACAAAAGCAGGTCAGCACCCGCGATTATAATTACCGTCAGGCCACGGAAAACATGAACACGCGAGTGGATGCCACCCGCGGCGACGATACCACCTACGGCGACGCCTACCACTACGCGGACAACTATCTGACGCCGGGCAGCGCTTATGACCGCAACCCAGCGCCGGAGTCCGGGGCGTTTTACGCCCGTATCCGCCATGAGCGCTATCTGAACGGCCAGACTCAGGCTCAGGCGCTCACCAGTTGTCCGACGCTCTCGCCGGGACAGGTGCTGAAAGTGACCGGCGGCTATGAAGTGGCGGAGGTGTTTACAGCAGGTGTGGTGGTGACGTCGATGCACTGCCATGCCCGTCGCGATACAGACTTTGGTGTGTTGTTTAACGGCATCCCGGACAGCGCCGATTTCAGCTTCCGCCCGCAACCCGGCACCCGCCCGGTGATGGCCGGCACGCTCCCGGCTCGCGTCACCAGCACCACGGAAAACGACACCTACGGGCATATCGATAAGGACGGCCGCTACCGCGTCAACATGCTGTTTGACCGGGACAGCTGGGAAACCGGCTTCGAGAGCCTGTGGGTACGCCAGTCGCGCCCGTACGCCGGCGACACCTACGGCCTGCACCTGCCGCTGCTGGCGGGCACCGAAGTGGCGATTGGTTTTGAGGACGGCAACCCGGACAGACCGTATATCTCCGGAGTCCTGCACGACTCGGCGCACGGCGACCACGTCACCATCCGCAACTATAAACGTAACGTGCTGCGCACCCCGGCGAACAACAAAATCCGCCTCGATGACGAGCGCGGGAAAGAGCATATCAAGGTCAGCACGGAGTACGGCGGGAAGAGTCAGCTCAATCTCGGGCATCTGGTCGACAGTGAGAAACAGAAGCGGGGCGAGGGGTTTGAGCTTCGCACGGATAGCTGGGGGGCGATACGGGCGCAGAAAGGGATTTTTATCAGTGCTGACGGGCAGAGCGCGGCACAGGGGCAGGTTCTTGATATGGAACCCGCGCTCGCACGGCTTTCAGCAGCATTAGTTGAAATGGAATCTCTTGCCGCCAGCGCACAGCAGGCACAGGCACTGGCTGCCGACGTCGGCCGCCAACAAAAACTTCTGAAACAAAAAATCGAGCAATTACATGAGGAAGTTATCCTGGGGAGTGCCCCGAAAGGAATGGCACTGGTGAGCGGTGAGGATATGCAGCTATCAGCCAGTGATAATCTGACGCTGACTGCGGGTAAACAACTGGATGTGGGCGTGCAGAAGAACTTCACGCTGGCGGCCGGTAAACAACTCAGTCTGTACAGTCGTGAAGGGGCAAAATTGTTCAGCTCGCAAAACGATATAGATATTCAGGCTCAGGGCGGAAACCTCACCACCTGGTCCACGCAGGACACGCATATTTCGAGTGGGAAGAAGATGGTCGTGACGGCACAGGATGAACTGACACTGATATGCGGCGGTGGCTATATCACAATCAAGGGCGGGAATGTTGAAATTGGTGGGCCGGGTAAACTGCTGATTAAGAACACGGGCATCAGGAAGGCGGGCTCAGGCAGTATGCAGGGGGTGATGAAGTCGTTTGAACCCTCAACGTTTGATGAGAAATTTGTTATTACACATCCCGTTTCAGGTAAGCCGCTGGCAAATCAGAATTATGATATTCATATGCCGGATGGAAAAATTCTGTCTGGTGTCACAGATAGTTCAGGAAACTCATCATTAATAATGTCAAAATCGATTGATGGACTGAAGATCGTATTGAAGAAATAAAGAAAGGAACAGAGATATGATAAATCTGATTATGCGGTTCTGCTTGATATATGTTGTGTTTGTTCTGAGTGGTTGTGTAGCGGGTCCGTATGGAGGCGGAGTTGCCTTAGTGAACCCTTTTTCTGCAATGAGTAATACGCAGAAAGAACCGGAAAAGGAAAAGCAGCAACCAGTGGTTTATGGGCCGCCACAGATAATATATCGCATTGATAAAGATCGTTATTTTACGCTTGAAGAGTATACCCGATGCGAAAATGGCAAAACCTTCTATAACAACAAAGCGAAAGGGATTCATACACAAATATCACCTTCGTCAGGTTATTTATTTAAAGGACGGCTGTTCTGGTTGTCAAACCGTGATGATTATTTGGCTTTTCCAATGACGAGAAATAATAATAAAGCTGCTTGCATGGGGTCGGATAAAGGATGTTTGAACATTGTTGCAGTAACAACAGATGGGGGGAAAACAGTACGCTCAGTGACGTATGGTTCAAATACACAAGATCCGAATGGTGATACAAAAAACTATGACATGCTGGTAACTAATGATGGATTTTATATGATTGAGTACGCTTTTGAGGAACGAACTCCGACTAGTGCGTATGCCTTGAAATGGACATTTAGTCCGGCCACCAAACAATCTAATCCTGCCTACCCTGGGGTAACAGGACCAATTTATCAACCAGAGCTTTCTTTTGACGTTTCTCAGGTACCCCAGGAAATTATGCAATGTGATCGTAAACTCGAACCAAGAAAACAGTAGGAAGGAGTGTCAAATGACCAACAAAATGTCCCCTACACGAAAGGTTGAGGTTTATACTACAGATAATGGCAATCCCTTCTCATATTCTGTTACATCACATAAAAATGTTAAAGTTAATGCAGAGGTTCAACCTCCATTACAATTTCCCGGGCTGATTATATTCGTTCATGGAGTAAATTCTGAGGGTGAATGGTATGACCATGCTGAAAAGGCACTATGCGACGGATTGAATAAACGACTGGGATTGACATCTTTAGATGAGCAATTTCGGTTACAGGGGAACAAATATGAAAATGGTCATTGGAATGATGAACACACCACCTGGGTAGTGCCTCCACGAAAAATGACTGTGGAGGGTCGTTCTCCTGTTATCCGTTTCTACTGGGGGTACCGCGCGGCGGATAATGAAACCGATAAATACGCTATTCCGCTAAAAAATAAAAAGGGTGATAATTATTACGACCTGACGCCTGAACAGCGAAAAAGATCAGGCCCCTTTTACTGGGGAGGCGGCCCTTTCCAGAATGGCTGCAACCAACTGGTCAGCTTATGGAGTGAAAAAGGGTTTGATAACTGGCCTTCAGCACTGGGCATTCCGGTGCCATTTAGCACGCAGTTACTGAACGGTGAACGCGACAGACTTCTTACAGCAGCCCCACCGCGTCACTATTATGCTCATGCAGCAGGTCGTCTGGCAAAGCTCGTTAAAACTATTCGTGATAAACATTCTGAAGATACAGTGACGGTGCTGTCACACAGTCAGGGAACCATGGTTGCCCTGGCCGCAGCTGCAATCGAAGCCCCGGATGCACTGTTTGTGATGAATTCACCCTATGCGCTGGATAATGAAATGACAACCTATATTTCATATCCCATGAATGAGATCATCAGTAAAGAAGCCAGAGAGGCGACATTTGCCGATATTGTTAAGAAAGTGGCTGAAAACAAAACACGCTTAAAAAAGCAAGGATGTAATAGATTACTTGCCGGAGCAAGCTGTGATGGTGAAAGCTGGACGCCGGAAGGTAAAACTCACGGAGGTGTACAGGAACGTGATAACCATGGAACCACCTGGATCTACTGTAACCCTCATGATCGCGTAATGGGCTCTTCACCCCTTCGGAGTATTGGCTGGCAGGGGTTGCCAAATACTAAAAGTAGTAATTTTACAGAGCCTCACCCCCTGTTTAATACCGCTGGTGACACCTTATACGTACGTATGCTTGGGCGAAATACCCCTTGCGGCAACATACCTGACACTCAGACTCATTTCAGCGACCTTGGTGATGGGAAGCCATTCTGGGATAGCACGACCACAATAATGGAAAAATTGACATGGCCTGAACCGGTTAGTGGGCAGAAATTGACAATCAATGGCCCATTGGTTCCTGAACCCCTGACCGCGAAAGAATTAGAAAATTTTGATGAAAATTACCGGAGTAAAGAAAAGCAAACCGGTAAAGTTGGATTTGGATACGGCCAGATCGATGCTGATACGATCCATAACGGAGATATTTATTCTGGCAAACCTGTTGATTATGACTATCGCTACTACATTTCCCTTTATGGTTATTTTGATCAAAAAATGAAACTCAAAGAACCCTCTGGGATTAATTTGCCTGGGCCGGGAGAAAAAGAGGATCGTAACAGATATGAAAAACAATCCAGAGAAGAAATGTTGGAAGATGTTCGTACCTATGTTCAGCGACCAACAGATCACAGCACATTGCCAATGAATGAACATTTTATGAGCCGGGTTGTTGCCTATGATTTGCCAGTTGGTTATTGCTGGCACTCCTGGGACAAAGAAAGTCTTGCTGAATTACGTTATCAGGCTGACTGGCTGGAAAGTGATGATTATTACTGGACGGGAAAACTCACGATCCCTGCTATGCCTGCAATTATAAGAAGAGATGTGGCAAGCGATGCCACAGAAAAGAGAACCCATGAAATGGAACGGCTTCAACTTAAAAAATAACATCAACAGTTAACGAGGCATGCACTTTAATTTTAAGGAGTGAAATATGGGGAAATTAGCCGTCGTTTTAGGGGATGCCACTTCACATGGTGGCAAAGTCACATCTGCCTCATCGAGTTTCGATATATCCGGTAAAAATGCCGCACTTTTGAATGATACCGTCAGTTGTCCGAAGCACGGCACAAACAAAATTATTGAATGTGATATTTCTGCCTATGAAGAAAACGGGCGTGGAATTGTATTGCATGGCTGTAAAACACAGTGCGGTGCGAGCGTTATTGCAAGCATGCAGGATATGGAGGTTGGCTGATGGGATGGTCTTTGCCGGAGGTGCCAGAAAAAAAACCGGCGCCGGCCTGGTCACCGTGGATCTGTCTGTTGATTATTTTTCTCGGACTTTTCACTGGGCTGCTTGTTGCTGTACTGAAATCACCGACGACAGGATTACCTTCATTGAGAAGCGGGGCCTGGTTACCACTGACGGCACAGATAGTTGCGGGCATTTCGGCAGCCATCGCGGTTTATAGTCTCTGGTGGGAAGCGCTGGCAATCCGTGTCTGGAACTGGAATGAGTGGTGCCGAAATATGCGTCTGAAATGGCGCTTACGCGCACATCAGCATCTTGTCATTCTCAGTCATGTTTTCATCGCAGCAGATACTGGGTTGCTGTCTCGTCTTGCACATATAGATACACAAGAAGGGGACAGTACGGACACTCCGCCTTTGACGCTGTTGCCGGACGACCCCCTTACACCCGGTATTTCACGTTTTGAGCAGTTACTTTGTCATCTTATTGCTCAGATAACGCCTTCGATTCGGCGGCGATATCCTTCCGGCCCGCTTCAGATTATTGTTCAGACCAACGGTAGCGACAAAGAACGTGAATCTCAGTCATTCCATCGTATCTGGTCTGCAGGTTCTCCTCCCTGGAAAGCTGAGATTCATTTTCAGGACGCAAACTCATCCTTTGATGACTGGAATCAGTTTATGGGGACAGGAAAGCGCCCCGTACTCATATTGGCGATGCACTATCGGCTACCCGATGATGTTCTGTCTGAATTTGCCAGCGCGTTGTTTATGGTGCATCCGTCGATGCTAAGTCAAGGCGAAGGAAAAAATGCGTTACGGATTTTCCGACCAATGCCGCTCAACACCCGTGCGCTTGGAACGGAACTCAGTGAATTATGGGATATGGCCCTCACGCCTGCCAGCAAGAAACACCTTGTCTGGCATAGTGGACTGTCAGATGCGCCACGGCAGTCAGTGAGCTGGGTGCTGAATGAATTGTCGGTTCCTTTGTACGATAGCATTGGTACAGGCGGTGTCATTGACTATGACACCGCCTGTGTACGGTATGGCGGTCTTGCTGGCTGGGCAATGATTGGCGCTGCGGCTGAAATGGCTGCTTATGGGCCAGCCAGCCAGTGGCTTCTTCTCGAAGGTGAAGATGATGCCTGGGCAGTGACGCTCGGAAACAACGCTCCCGAAGTCGGGTATGATCTTTTCGTTATTCAGCCACCCTTTCCCGGAGGGTCTGTTCTGATGGCATTATTGCTCAATGCCGGGCTGTACAGCCTGATGATCCGCTACTTCCCTTCAACGGCATTCTCCTGGTCAGGGATCACTCTTCTTCTGCTGTCACTGATAGTGACATTGCCTGGGCTGGCCATTTTGCTGAGACGAATGACAGCCCGTCTTCAGCGCCCGGAATTTGTCAGGGCTGCACGACACACCGGAAAGGAATAACCGGCATGAAAAAGGTTTCAAAGCCACTGGGCGCTGGGCTACTCATCGTGGCCGTCCTGCTGATGATACTCTTTGTTTTTGCACAGACAACGCAGTTGCCCTCTGAGAGTGGTGACGATAATTTCTGGTATGTACTGGCAGGTTTCATCATCCTGACTGCCACATTATGCACCCTGGTCTTTTTTACGTTGTCCAGGCAACAAAATCCCTCTCCCGTTACGCCTGATGGTGAAAACAATCACAACGAAGAAATAGCGTCGGATCAAAATTATTTTGCAGCACTGAGCAAGCACCTCAGGAGACGTTACTCGCTCTTCTGGTGTCGTAGAACCCGCCTGCTGCTTGTCACCGGTGATGAGACGGCAATCGAACGGTTGGTTCCAGGTCTACAGGAAAGCCAGTGGCTTGAAGGTAACCGTACCGTTCTGATTTATGGTGGTAGCCTGACCGCTGAGCCCGATAAGGAAAAATACACCGCGCTGCGAAAACTGCGTCGCGGCCGCCCACTGGACGGTATTGTCCGCGTCATGCCTGCGTCGCTTAATCTGAGCCCACAAATCAGTGACAACGATTTACGTGGTCTGGAAAAAATCAGCGAACTGCTTGGTTATTCCGCTCCGGTTTGGCTGTGGCAACTTTGCGACAGCAACTGGTCGCAGGCGCAACGCATTGAGCAGGCGGTGGGGGCCTGTTTCCCTCCACGGGCGGGCGACGACGAGATAACTCGCCAGCTTGAAGCTTTGCTAAAGCCACTGCGAGAGCAGGGCGTGGGGCAGATGGTGGAAAATAACCGCCACGATTTTCTGCTGCGTTTGGGCCAGCATTTGCAGGCGGGGGGGATTGGTCGTTGGGTTCAGCAATTACACCCGTGGCTGCATTACGCACAACAGCGCGTTGTGCTGCGCGGGCTGATGTTCAGTTTGCCGTCATCGGCGAGGCAAACGGCGTCGGGTACTGAGTCGTTTATTCCGGAATCGCAGCGTCATTCCCTGACCTTGCCGGAGAGCTGGCAGGGTGTTGTCAGCGACTGCGCTCGCCTGCGCGGCCGTCGTGTGGGTATGCCGTGGGAGCAGACGCTCGCATGGTCATTGATGGCGGTTGTGGGACTGTGGGGCGCGGGGCTGCTGCTCTCTTTCGCGCTGAACTATAGCCAGATCGTCTCGGTTGCGGATAAAGCTCGCACGTTGGTTGATCATCCTTCCGTATCGGATTATCAACTGACAGCATTGCACGAACTGCGTAACGACGCCGGGCGTTTACAGCACCATATTGCGCAGGGCGCGCCGTGGTATCAGCGCTTTGGGCTTGATCATAATCAGCCGCTGTTAAATGCCATGCTGCCGTGGTACGGCGTGGCAAACAACCGCCTGATTCGCGACCCGGCTAACGTCGCGCTCACGGAAAAGCTAACGGCGCTGGTCAACTCGGCGCCGGGTAGCGATCGCCGCGCACATCTGGCAAAACCCGGTTATGACCAGCTGAAAGCCTGGCTAATGATGGCGCGCCCGGATAAAGCCGACGGCGGCTTTTATGCGCAGACAATGAAAACCGTGCAGCCAAAGCGGGTGGGAATCTCAACCGGCCTGTGGCAGAGCCTGTCACCGGATCTGTGGGCCTTCTACATCTCCGAACTGTCAAAGCAGCCGCAGTGGCAGATCACGCCTGATGCGGCTCTCGTCAGCGAAAGCCGTCAGGTGCTATTACAGCAAATAGGCCATCGCAACGCAGAAAGTACGCTGTATCAAAATATGCTGGCCTCCGTACGGCGTAATTTTGCCGATGTCTCACTTGAGGATATGACCAGCGGTACCGATGCCAGCCGTCTGTTTACCACGCATGAAGTGGTACCGGGGATGTTCACCCGTCAGGCGTGGGAAGGGGGGATACAGCAAGCGATTGATAAAGCGGCCAGTTCGCGCCGTGACGAGATTGACTGGGTGCTCAGTGATAGCCGCGGGACCGTCTCTGCCGATCTGTCGCCGGAAGCGCTAAAAGCGCGTCTGACCCAGCGTTACTTCACCGATTTTGCCGGCAGCTGGCTTAATTTTCTTAATAGCCTGCGCTGGAATGCGGCGAGCAGCATTGCGGACGTAACCGATCAGTTGACGCTGATGAGCGATGTGCGTCAGTCGCCGCTGATTGCACTGATGAATACCCTGGCCTGGCAGGGACAGACGGGGTTGCAGGGCGAGAAGCTGTCGGACTCGCTCATTCGCTCGGCAAAAGATCTTATCGGCAGCAAAGATAAACCCGTTATCGATCAAACCGCCGCCGGGCCTGAAGGGCCGCTGGAAGGCACATTCGGGCCTCTGTTATCGCTGATGGGCAAAAATAATGCCAGCAATGTGATGTCCGCCGACAGTTCGCTTAGCCTGCAAACCTACCTGACCCGCATCACGCGCGTTCGGCTCCGCCTGCAACAAATCGCCAGTGCGTCCGACCCACAGGAGATGATGCAAACCCTCGCCCAAACGGTGTTTCAGGGGAAAAGCGTTGACCTGACCGACACCCAGCAATATGGCAGCCTGGTCGCCGCAAGCCTGGGCGAAGAGTGGAGCGGATTCGGCAACACGCTGTTTGTACAACCGCTGACTCAAGCCTGGGAAACGGTGCTGCAACCGTCAGCCGCCAGCCTTAACGATCGCTGGAGTCGCTCCGTGGTGGCTAACTGGCGCACGGCTTTCAATGGCCGCTTCCCGTTCGCGGCGAGCAAAAGCGATGCCTCATTGCCGATGCTGGCCGAGTTTATCCGTCAGGACAGTGGCCGCATCGATCGCTTCCTGACCACACAGCTTAACGGCGTACTGCACAAAGAAGGCAACCAATGGGTGCCTGATAACGCACACAGCCAGGGGCTGAACTTTAACCCTGATTTCCTGCGCGCGGTGAACCAGCTCAGCCAGCTTGCCGATATTTTGTTTACCGACGGCAGCCAGGGGATCAGTTTTGAGCTACAGGCTCGCCCCGCTCCACAGGTGGTGGAAACGCAGCTCACCATTGACGGGCAGCCGCTTCGCTATTTCAACCAGATGGCGGAATGGCACGCTTTTCGCTGGCCGGGGGATACGTATAAGCCCGGCGCGATGCTGACCTGGACTTCAACCAATGCAGGCACCCGTCTGTTTGGTGATTACAGCGGAACCTGGGGCTTTATTCGCTGGCTCGAGCAGAGTAAACGTCAGCAGTTGGACAGCAGCCAATGGATGATGAGTTTTACGGCGCCGGATGGCCGCACGCTGCAGTGGGTATTACGCTCGCAGTTGGGTAAAGGTCCGTTGGCGCTGTTGGATCTGCGAGGCTTCACGCTGCCAGACAGAATATTTAGCGTGGATGCCTCTGCCATCGCAGCGGCACAAACTGATGGAGCGGGAGTGGAATAATGGCGACATTACAAAGCGTGCTTCAGGCAAGCGGTGCGGATGAGAGCGCTTTACTGAGCAGCGCGCGCCTACGTAGCGCCGACTGGGAACGCTGGCTGATACCGATTAGCGACGCCCAGCCCACCGGTGAAGATCCGGGGTATGACGATGACTTCCAGCGTATTCGTGAAGAGGTGAACAAACTTTCCGGCATTGATACATCCCTGATTTGCGAACTGGCGGAAAAATTGCTGACTGACACCTGTAAAGATCTGCGCGTCATTACTTTCTATATTTGGGCGCGTTTGCATCAGGACGGTGAGTCAGGCCTGGCGCAGGGTATTGAGCTTTTAGCCGCCATGCTGGCGCGTTTTGGCACGGGTTTGCATCCGCATCGTGAGCGGAGCCGGACCATCGCGCTTGAATGGCTCGCCAGCAGCCGGATGACTGATAGCCTGTCGTTGTACCCGGAAGTGGACACCGCCGTTATGCAGCGTATCGTCGGCGGTCTGCTGCTGGCGGAACAGGCGCTTCGGTCGTTTGGCGATACGGCGCAACCCAATCTCGGCGGGCTGTATCAGGCGTTGGACAATCGCCTGGAGCAAAATGGTGGGGCGAACAGCCTGGTTCCGCAAACCAGCCGGGAGGAGGGGGCGTCGACGGTATCCGCGCCATCGGCCCCGGTCATGAGTGCCATCACCTCGGGGCGCGATCTGCTCGACCAGGCCAAAGTGCTGGCGAAATACCTTCGCGACCAGCCAGACGGCTGGCTTGCCGGGCACCATCTGATGAAAAGCGTTCGCTGGGATACGCTGACGGCGCTGCCGCCGCTGGATGCCAGTGGTCGCACCCGTCTGGCGCCGCCAAAGCCGGACAACAAAGCGCATCTCAAACGCTTATATCTGCAAAAGAGCTGGTCAGAGTTGCTGGAACATACTGATGTTCTGTTTGCGCAGGGGGTGAATCACCTGTGGTTGGACGTGCAGTGGTACGCTTGGCAGGCGCTGATAAAACTGGATAACGACAACGTGCGGGCCGATATTCTTTGCCGCGATCTCAAAGGCCTGCTCTCCCGTTTGCCGGGGCTGGATGCGCTGGCGTTCAGCGACGGCACGCCGTTTGGTGATGAAGTGACGCTGAACTGGATCAACGACAGCGTGCACGATGATATCGCCGAGTGGAAAGAGGGGCCGGTGACTACCGCCACGTCAGGCAATGATGACGTGCTGATGCTGGAGCCGGAAGTGTTAGCTAAAGCCGATGCCGACGGCATTGAAGCGGCGCTCAACTGGCTTCAAATCCAACCGGGGTATACCTCTTCTCGTGACCAATGGCTAATGCGCTTACTGATGGCGAGGGTGAGCGAACAGTACGGTAAGAGTGAATTAGCGCTGCATTTGCTCGGTGAACTGGATGATCGTGCTCGCACGCTGACCCTTGAAAAATGGACGCCGGAGCTGCTCTTCGAGGTCAAAGCCCGCCGTTTAAAGCTGCTGCGTAACAAGGCTGGCCGCAACGAGGCTGATAAAGCCCGCTTGCTGCCTGAAATGGACACGCTGCTTTCCGGCCTGATTGAGTTGGATCCCGCCCGCGCCGCCGTGCTGTGTAGTTGATAACCTGACGAAAAAATCATTATGGATGACTTAACCCTGCGTTACTACGACGCCGAAATGCGCTACCTGCTGGAAGCTGGCGAAGAGTTTGCCCGCGCTCACCCCGAGCAGGCGGCCATGCTCAATCTTGATAAAGCGGGCGCGCGCGACCCTTACGTTGAGCGCCTGTTTGAAGGCTTTGCCTTTTTGATGGGCCGTCTTCGAGAGAAGCTTGATGACGATCTGCCAGAGCTGACCGAAGGGCTGGTCAGCCTGTTATGGCCGCATTACCTGCGCACCATTCCTTCGATGTCGGTAGTGGAATTCACGCCCGACTGGCGCGAGATGAAAGAGCCGATGCGCATCGTCAAAGGCTTCGAGGTGCTTTCCCGGCCAATAGGCGAGAAAGGCACACGCTGTCGCTATACCACCACCCAGGAAAGGCTGCTTCAGCCGCTCTCCCTTGAGCAGGCCCGGCTGAGTACCGATGCCGAGGGCCGTTCGGTGGTCACGCTACGCTTTCATTGTAGCGACCTGGCGGACTGGAGCCGTATCGACCTTCGCCGCCTTCCGCTCTATTTTAATGCCGATGCGCCGCTGGCCTGCGCGATGCACGAAGCGTTCACCATGAACGTCGCGCGGATGTGGCTGCGAATGCCCGGCGAGGTTGACGCCAGGCCGCTGGACGCGCATTTTGCCGCGCTGGGATTCGGGGATGACGACATTCTCTGGCCGAAGGGCAACAGCAGCTTCAGTGGCTATCAGCTGCTGCTGGAATATTTCACCTTCCGCGAGAAATTTATGTTTGCCGGGCTGCGTGGGCTGGAGAGCGTCGCATTTCCCGCCGCGCTCCCCTGGTTTGAAATCGACGTGGTGCTGAGCGAACGCTGGGAGCATGACTTTAGCTTTACCGAAAAGCATCTGCGCCTGAACTGCGTACCGGTGATTAACCTGTTTCCGTTGGAGTCCGACCCGCTGACGCTAAATGGTCTCCAGACCGAATATATGCTGCGTCCGATGCGCGTACAGGATGGCCATACCGAGATCTACGCGGTGGATTCGGTGATGTCATCGAGCCAGCACCGCTATGTGCCGTTTTCAAGTTTTCGCCATAAAGGGGGAATGATGCGTCATGAAGCCCCGGAATATTACTATCACACCCGCGTGCGCCGTGGCCCATCCGGGCTGCATAACACCTGGCTTATCCTTGGCGGAGAGGCGTTTGATAACCACACGGTGCCGGAGGATGAAAGCCTGTCGCTGACGCTCACCGGCACCAACGGTCAGTTGCCTCGCCGGGCGCTGCAAAGCACCGTGCTTGATACAGTGATGAAAACCACTTCGGCCAGCATCGCCGTACGCAACCTGTGCGCCCCAACGCTACCTTGTTATCCCCCGGCCCAGGACCGTTTTCACTGGCGCGTGTTGAGCCATCTTGGCAGCGGTTTTTTGTCGATGATGGACAACGCGGACGTACTGCGCGGCACGCTGGCGTTGTATGAGTGGACAGACAGCGAGATGAATCGCCGTCGTCTGGAGGCCATCATCGATGTTAAGCACAGTGAAACCGAGCGTTTTGAGCAGGGCTATCTGGTGCGCGGCGTTCAGATAGAAGTCACTCTCGATAGCCATGGTTTTGCCGGGCGAGGAGACATCTGTCTGTTCGGCGAAATGCTCAGTCGCTTCTTCGCGCTCTATACCGACATCTACCTGTTTAACCGCCTGATCATCATTCTGCAACCGACCGGAGAGCGTCTGGAATGGGAAGAGAAGCACAACCGCCGCATTCCCGGCTAAACCCACGGCTGGAAGCCGACCTGTATCGCATCAACTTTTACCGTTTCTGTCAGCTACTGGAAAAACGTCAGCCGGGAAAACCCTTATTGGGTTCGACCAGCCATCCCGCCGACGACCCGGTGCGTTTTGCGCCGCATTCAGACATGGGCTTTCCGGCCAGTGAACTGAAGGCGATTGAATATGACGAGAACGATGACAGCAGGCCGCCGGTGGTGCGCACCACTTTCATGGGGCTGTACGGTGTCGATTCGCCGCTTCCCACCGCCTACCTTGATGACATCACCCAGCGGCGGGAAGGGCACGAAGCGTTGCAGGGATTTCTCGATATTTTCAGCCACCGTATCCTGACGCAGTTTTACCGTATCTGGCGCAAATATTCCTACCCGGCCACGTTTGAACCTGGGGGGACCGACAGCATTTCGCAGTCGCTGCTGGGGCTGGTCGGGCTGGGGATCCCCGGGACGGCAAAGCAGATTGCCACGCCGGTATCACGCTTTCTGGCGCTGCTGGGCGTGCTGCGTCAGCCGGGTAAAACCCAGGAGGGGATACAGGCGCTGGTCAGCCTGTTGGCTCCGGATACTTGTGTCAAAGTCAGCCCATACTGCCTGCGTCCCGTGGCGGTCAGCCAGCCTTTAGGGTTTTACGATGATGAGGATTTTTTGCTGGATGGCAATACGCCGCTGGGTGATGAAGCGATGGATGCCAGCAGCCAGCTTCTGATCGCACTGGCAACCGACAATCAACAGGAAACCCAGGGCTGGAAACCCGACGGCCTGCTGTATCAGGATTTTCTCATCATGCTGAGGGTATATCTGGGCTGGCGCTTTAAAGCCAAAATCACGCTAACGACCCAGACCCGTCTGCTGACCGCGCCACCGTTGGGCGAGGGGCCTTTCTGGCTGGGGATGAATGGCGTACTGGGCGCTGATGAAGAACCTTTGTCAGACGATATTCCAAATGCGTTCACCACAGAACTGGGCTATTACACCGGCCTTCAGCCGGCAACACCACAACAAGGAAACCGACGTGTTACGTACAAGTTTGAATAAATCTACACGCTGGCTGTTACCCGTGCTGGCAATCATCCTCTCCGGCTGCGGCCTGACCCAGAGCGTCAGCGATGGCACCAAATCGGCCTTTAGCGCGGTGTTTTATAAAAAGATAAAAGTGCTGCATCTGGATTTCACCGCGCGTGAAGCCCTGAATATTGATGCGCGCGAGAATAACTCGTTGTCTGAATCGGTGGTGGTGCGAATTTATCAGCTTAAAGATATCAAGACCTTTGAGCGGAGTGTCTATCAGCAGCTATTAAATGACGGCGAAACGACGCTGGGCGCGGATTTACTGGCCACTCGCGATGTGGTGGTGAAACCCGGCGGCGATGCGCTGCTGAATATGCCGATGGAAGAAGAGGCGAAATATGTGGCGGTGGTGGGGTTGTTCCGCCATCCGGATATGCACACAAACAGCTGGAAGCTGACCATTGACCGTGAAGCGCTCGACCCGGACAAAGCGCGGGTGATTGAAGCCGGCAATAACCAACTGATGTTATTGCCGCTTAAGGATAAATAATGCCTCAGTCCCATAAATCGCCCTCGCTGTATGAGATGCTCTCCGGTCATTTCGCCGGGGGGCTTGAGCTTCATCGGGTTAGCGAGGAAAACCAGGTCATTTTGTCCGTACTCGATAACATGCAGCGTATTCTCAACTGCCGAGCCGGTACGCTGGCGCACCTGCCTGACTATGGCCTACCTGACATGACTAAAATCCTCCAGGGAATGCCCGGCACCGCGCATGAACTGATGGGCACGCTGTCTGCCGTCCTGCTCAAGTATGAGCCACGGCTAAAAAAAATCACCGTTGTCCTGTTGGAACAGAACGTCCCCGGAGAACTGCGTTATGCGATTGATGCTGAATTAAAAGGGGTGGGTCTGGTGCGCTATGGCACCGAATTTATGCCTGAAGGGCGGGTGCTGATCAGACATTTTAAACAGCAGCAGTATCTCGATGACACAAACAGAATCTGAGCCACCTTTAACCATCTCGCGCTGACGGCTGCAACGTCATCAAGACGTGAAGCCGCAGCATTTCTTCTCTTCTCTTTTGCTCACGACGTCAAATGGACAACCGGTCATGAATGACACCCCCGCGCGTAAAATTAAAACCGGCGGCGACCCGCGGACGCTGCCGGACTATGCACTCCTTCGCGATGAACTTAACAAGCTGACCCATCCCGCCCGTCCGGACGTGAACTGGCGGTATGTCGAAAAACTCTGCCTCTCCCTGTTTGAGCAGAACGGCGTGGAGCTGCAAACGGCAGCCTGGTACACGCTTGCGCGTACCCATCTTGCCGGGCTGAACGGTCTGAACGAAGGGCTGGGGATCCTTGAGGCATTGATAAGCCATCAGTGGGGCGCGATTTGGCCTCAGGCGATTGCCGCCAGAGTGGATATTCTTAACAGCCTCAGCCAGCGATTACAGCAGCTCATGCGGACGTGGTCGCTGAAGGGCGGCGATCTCAAGGCGCTCTATCTGGCAGAGCAGCGGCTCTCACATCTTGGTGCGGTGCTAGAGGAGCGGGAGCTAAAGCATCTAAGCCAGTTGGATACTTTGCGTAACCTGATCCATAACGGTGCCGTGCGTCTGGAAAACGCCGATGACTCGTCTCTGAAAGTAGAAGATGTGGGGGAAAACGCGCCGCAAAGTGCAGATAAGTGGGTGTATGTGGTTGAGTCACAACGCCAGCCGAATGTTGACGTCTCGGTCGCCGTGGCGGCGCCGAGGCAAAAGTGGACATTCTTCGCCGCCGGAATGGGCACCATGCTGGTGGTTAGCCTGGCGACGGCGTATGGCTGGCACGCTCTGCACCGACCGGACCCGCAGTTGGCCCGGCTTGATGCTACCCTGGCCCCGCTGCCTCAGCCGCTGTCGGCGGCGCAGCTTCAAGCCCTGAAACCGCCTGCGTCTGCGGCTCAGTCCTATATCAACGCCACTCAACGTCAGCTGGCGCATCTGGAACGGCTCTCTCCTGACTGGACGCTAACCTACAGCCGTCAGTTGCTGGAACAGGCGCAGACGCTGTGGCCTGAGCAGGCAACCCCATTGCAAAGCCAGTGGCAGAGGCAGATCAAAGCCTCTGCGCTGCCGACAGAAAAATTAAACGGCTGGCATCAGGGCATGACAACGCTCCAAAAACTGAGCGATCGGCTGAATGGACTTGATGAGCAGAAGGGCAAATACATGACTGTTAGCGAGCTGAAATCAGTGGTTTTTTCCACCATGCAGTCCTTTAATCAATCCATACCGGTCGAAGAGCAACTGCGTGTTTTGTCACAATATACGGCTGGTGAACCTTTACCTGAAGCTGCCCGGTCTCAACTTGAAATGCATCTGAAGCAACTGATCGCTCGATATACGATGCTGGTTCAGCCTGAAATGTATCGCATCAATGAAAATAACATTAAGGAATAGTAGAGGGCGGAACGCTGTTTACCAGGGATTTTTAGCGAGTTCGGCAGACGCCAGGAGAGGGGGATATGGTGTCCCCTGCAGGAATCGAATAAGTGTTTTATTTATTGATATCATTGTCTTTATAAACTAGATGTTTGCTGGGTACCATCATGCGATTGTGAGCGACGTAATTTTGCGTGTCGCGGAAATAGAACCTGGGAAAGTGACCTGCATTGAATTAACACCCTGCCTTTTAATGCGCTGGCATCCCATCGGTTTTGTTTGTGAACTGTTACTATAGTCATATCGAACAACAGAAGATGGCAGAGGGAACATGGCGAGTCATCATTGGCTGGACCAAATGACAGAATGCTTGAAAGAAGCGCGAAATAAACATGACGACCTCAACAAAAAAGATGCTGTTGAGTTTAACGTCTTTCGGTACGTCACTCCTGACGAAAATGGTCTTTCACGCATCATTGCAGATTTGCTAAACGTGCATGATGTTCATGGCCAGCAAGGCCTCTTTCTAAGTAGCTTTCTGGAAATGATTGGAAGAGGGGCGTGGGATGCGACCTCTTGTAGGTTTGTACAGTGTGAACAGCAAACCGATGCTCTGGGGACTAAACGTCGAATTGATATCGTCGTACAGGGGGAACGATGGACTTTAGGGATAGAGAACAAACCCAGTGCTGCCGATCAACCTAACCAGGTTTTTGACTATCTACTCGAGCTAAGGAAGCGGCGCAGCGTACTGAACGAAACTCTGCTGATTTACCTGACTCCTGAAGGGAGCAGGCCAAGCCTGATTAGTATTGATGAGCACCAATGTGATGTAGCACTTCGGTCCGGTGAACTGGTCCTCTTGTCTTATCAAAGCATCGTTACGTGGCTTGATGGGTTATGCAAAAATGATGCGATACCTTATCGTATGCGAGTCTTTTTATTTGATTTGCAGCGTTTTATTTCGGCGAATGTGCTGAATTGTAGGGAGGGGAAGGTCGTGGATGTGTTGTTAGGCAAAATCTTTAGTGACGAATCAACACTGGATACAACGTTAAGCTTATTGAGCCTGCAAAATAGCATTTATCAAACTCTGACTAAAAAAGCGACTGCAGATTTGATACCACCGGTAGGTTGGGAAGTGTGTCGAAAATTATATCCAAATTACGGGATCGGATTGCGGCCGCCTGAGGCCATTGGCTGGCACTACTGCATCGAGCCTGCCAAAGGATGTTATCAGGATTGGAGTTACGGTATTAAGCTTGATAGCGCGTTGCTCCCTACTGAATCAGCCTTGCTGGCTGCACAACGACTCAAAATAGATTTCCCTACGGGGGCAAAATCCAGCGCTTGGTGGCCTTGGTGGCGAAGCTTTAATGGATATCTGCCGTATGACCTTGATCCCATTGAATACAGGGATTGGCTCACGAGTAATCGTGCCTGGCTTGATATGAACAATGGCGAGTTTTCCAGGCGCTGTGTCGATTTGTTTATTCGGTTACATGAGTCGGTGCGCTGTGGAAGTAGTTCTAACATGTAAGGCCTTTTCATCTGACAACTTAAAACCTTATTTCAGGTCATTACGTGACGTACTCATCTGTGTGAAATCAGAGTTAACCCAATATCGTGGAGTGTTGTGCTATGGCTGGCGTTAACAAAACTCATCTGACTGAAACGGACATCATCACCAAATTCATCCTTCCTGCCGTTAAAGACGCTGGCTGGGATGACTTGTCACAGATACGTCAGGAAGTGAAACTCCGCGATGGTAAAGCGATTGTACGCGGTAAGCTGGCTGCACGCCTGTCAGTGAAATCAGCAGACATTGTGCTTTACGACAAACCGGGATTACCGCTTGCAGTCATCGAGGCGAAAACCAATAAGCATGAGGTAGGCAAGGGTATGCAGCAGAGTCTGGATTACGTTCGCCTGCTCGACGTGCCTCTTGTCTTTGCTTCAAATGGTGATGGTTTTGTCTTTCACGACAAAACGAATCCCGCACAGCTTGAACCTGAAATTACACTCAACGATTTCCCAACGCCGGGGCAGCTATGGAATAAATACTGCGTCTGTAAAGGTTTTACCACCGAGAAATTGCCTGTCATTAGTCAGGATTACCACAACGACAGCGCTGGGAACCAGCAACAAATTAGTAATATTGTGTTGCCTCTTCGTCCTGTATGTGAACAAGGAAAGATAATTGAAATTACTAATAATTTATTAGTGTTAATTAGTATCCTCAAAACCCACCTGCAATCTGCCCAGCAAACCCAGCTCCATCTAGCGGATGCGCTCACTGACGCAGCATTAAACTAAGGAACAGACGATGCCGGTTCATCATGCAATCTGGCGGATAGGGGAGAATCCCCAGCCGCTAACCATCAGCAAAATCGCCAGCGAGCAAATGTTGGAGAAGATGATTTTAAACGACGCCACTATTCTCTCTGACCAGTGGATGATTATTGGGCATCAGGAAAATACGCTTGATAAAGGGCGAATCGATCTACTGGCGATTGCGCCGGATGCCTCGCTGATCCTGATTGAGCTTAAGCGCGACCGCACGCCGCGTGAAGTCGTTGCTCAGGCGCTGGATTACGCCTCCTGGGTGGATGATTTAACCGCCGACCGCCTGTCGCAGATTTATGAAAAATTTTCTGGTGGCGGAAATCTAGGTGAGGCATTTAAGCAGCGTTTTAATGCCGAACTGGAAGAAGAGTCGCTCAATCAGTCGCATCAAATCATTATCGTGGCGGCAGAGCTGGATCCCTCCACCGAGCGTATCGTTGATTATCTGAGCAAGAACGGCATCTCGATTAACGTGCTGTTCTTTAAAGTGTTCCAGCACGGTGACGAACAGTTCTTAAGCCGAGCCTGGCTTATTGATCCGAGCGAAACACAAACCAATGCCGCACAGGCCACGGCCACCAGTGCCAATGCGAAGGAACCCTGGAACGGTGAGTTTTATGTCTCGTTTGGCGATCCAGAAAGTCGCGTCTGGGAAGAGGCGCGCCGCTACGGGTTTATTAGCGCAGGGGGAGGGAGTTGGTACAGTCAGACTTTAAAGCAGCTTCAGCCTGGTAATCGCATCTGGGTGAAAATTCCGGCAACAGGTTATGTCGGCGTAGGGATTGTGCAGAGCTCCGTTGAGCCTGCCAGTAGCTTCACCATTAACACGGAACACGGCGAAAAGCTGGCGATGGATGTACTCAGATTTGGTGACGGATATCGCGAAAACGCCGACGACCCTGACAAATCAGAATATTTTGTCCCCGTGAAATGGCTGGAAACCCGCAGTGAACAAGACGCGGTGAATGAGGTCGGTTTCTTCGGCAATCAGAACACGGTCTGCAAGCCCACCACGCTGAAATGGCGTCATACGGTGGATAAGCTAAAACGTATTTTTTTGCGTTGGGACGCTGAACGGGCAGAGTAAGAGAGGCTGGAATGAAGTCTGTTAACGATAAAGTATTAAAACTCGCTTTCCAGGGAGAATGGAAAACGCTTTTGCCCATTTTTCGTGATTATCCTCATCTGGTCAATCTTTCCAGTGAACCTAAAGGCTATACCCCGTTGCATCAGGCTGCATGGCATGGGGCCAATTTGTCGGTGATAGGGGAACTGTTATCTCTTGGGGCCGACAGAAGTGTGACAACGAACACTAAGCGGCAGACGGCTTATGACATCGTGGTTGAAAAGCACAACAGACCTGAGTTGGAGTTTCTTCTCTTCCCACAAAAAGCGACCCTCGCGCAAATTATCAGAAAAGTCGTTGCCACTGAGCAGCAATTGTTCACTGATTATGATGGCAACCAAATTCTGGTCGATAAAATGATTTCGGCTTTTGGTGCTGAGCAATGTCCTGATGATCTTAACGAACTGGATGCCAGGTTAAGTCATCTCTTTTTTGCGTTGACTGGTAAAGCGATATCAACGTCTGAAGCCATTCACTTTGATGTAGCTGACGGTTTTACATTCACGGTAGAGGCTGATTTTTTCAGGCTGATATTTTTCCCGTTGGTGCATAATGTTTCGGCAAAAAAGATTAGCATTCCGGAACGCGAATGGGCTGTTGTATCAGACTTGTTTGACCCGGCGCCATCTCAATGGGGATCGCGTGGGAGCCTCTTCTTATGGCTGGAGATGCGCAAGGCTCTATGTCAGGTGAGTATCCCAGAAGATGAAGACGAGTTGGCAAATATCATTGCGGCGGCATTCCATGCATTGACTGGAAGATCATTAACTCATCGGGTAGGGGAAGATGAGTTTTTTGTAGAACGGTTTAGCCGTGGTGGCGGATCTTCAGGCTATGTTTCCTCCTTAAATTGGCTGAATAATGTCATCCCCCAGTTGCAAAAAAGACTGACCTGGATGCAGACGGTTTGGTTAACCTCACCTCGTGAGGCTTAGTGCTTTTTTTATTAAGTGCTGAAGTTGGTTTTGTTGTTTTAGGCGGTTATCTCATCGCTGTAAATTTGCAGCATTTACTGATTTTTTGAATCGTTTGAGAGAAAATTATGAACACAGCAGAATTAGGGCAGTTAGCGGTATTACACAAATTAACCAGTCTTGGGGCCAGAAATGTTGTCGTTCAAAAGGAAGGCAATAAGTCATTCATCCTATTTGAGGCCCCCAACGGTAAAACGTGCAAAGTGACGACTCGTTCGAAAAAAGCTGGAACATGGCAAACCACGACCAACTATGCTGCCCAATGTACACTTGATAAAAAAGATAATGCGTTTTGGGTGTTTGTTGATCTCGGACGAGAGCCGAATACTTTCTATATCACGCCGCTGTCGTGGATCAGGAATGATATTTATGAGGCTCATTTGGCGTATCTGGATAAACATGGTGGGCACCGTGCGCAGAATGATGAGTCGACGCATCATTCTATTTCGGTAAAACGCATTGCTGGCTGGAAAAATGCTTGGGGAGAAATGGGGTTGAGTAAGTCTGTAAATGATTCTGCATAACTAGCATCACCTGAAAGGTGATGTTGAGCAGCTATCAGCCACTTGTAAACTGAAATCGGTGTGGCCATTTTTCAAAGCCGTCACATCTCATCTGACTTTTACTGATAGTAAGCAGAGTAATATTGGTTCCGTTGGTTTAGTCGGTTCAATGCCCGCCAGATCTTTAATCGGCATATCGGCTGAGCTATAGGGGAACGGTGCAAACCGGCTGAATCCACAGGAATTCAAAACTTGTAAAGCAGTTGCCATACCTTCTTCCCACAAGCAGGAACATAGAGATAAAGTCCGTTCCCGTTCAGTAGGCGAAAAGGCCTATCCTTTGGTTTGCTGCGTCGATCTGCTTGATGGTTAGCATGGGTAAAATGGTTTTACTCGTTTTTATCCGCGGAAGTATGCGGCTGTCAACGTTCTATAACGAACTATTGCGAACTGTGATTTTACAGAGTGCTTGCTGTGTAAAGGATTCTGCGAACTTGAGCGGAGAGCGGCGAACTGAGAAGAAGTGTCCCCTGCAGGAATCGAACCTGCAACTAGCCCTTAGGAGGGGCTCGTTATATCCATTTAACTAAGGGGACGAAGCGGCACGAGTATAGCGTTTTTTGCTCATCCGGGTAAGAGCGGTGCCGCTTGACTGCTCAAACAGTCGCCATTCAGAGCTGTTTTTCCTCACGTTTCTGCTTTTTGGCCTCTTGTTCCGCTTTTAAACGAGCCTCTTCTTTGCGTTTATTGCTCATGTCGTTGCGAATTTGCGCGTGACTCATTAAGGCAAAGATAAACGTGCCGCCGAAAATATTGCCCGCCAGCGTGGGAAGCGCGAAGGGCCAGATAAAGTCACTCCAGTGCAGCGTGCCGTTGAAAACCAGATAGAGTATTTCTACGGAGCCCACCACAATATGGGTGGTGTCGCTAAGTGCGATCAGCCAGGTCATCAGGATGATAACCACGATTTTAGCCGCGCCGGCTGCGGGAAACATCCACACCATGGTCGCAATAAGCCAGCCGGAGATAATGGCGTTGGCGAACATCTCCGTTGGGCTGTTTTTCATAACGTCGAGGCCTATCTTAATAAAGGCGTCCCGGGTCTCTTCTTTAAAGATAGGCATATACTCAAACGCCCAGGCGGCAAGACCGGTGCCGATCAGGTTGCCGAGCAGGACCACGCCCCACAGGCGCATAAGCAAGCCGACGTTACCCAGCGTCAGATTTTGCATGACCGGCAGGACAGCGGTGACGGTATTTTCGGTAAACAGCTGCTGGCGCGCCATAATGACGATGATAAAACCGAAGGTGTAGCCGAGGTTTTCGAGTAAATAACCGCCCGGTACGCCGTCCAGTTCGACATGAAAAATCCCTTTGGCGACCAACGACGCGCCCATCGATAACCCTGCGGCGATTGCCGACCACAGCAGTGCCATCGCGTCGCGCTCCATCTCTTTTTCGCCTTCCTGACGAATATGTTCATGAATTGCCATGGCACGAGAGGGGAGCCGGTCCTCATCGATTTCGATTTTTTCCCCGCTAAGCTTCTCTTCGCTTTCCACCTTGATGTCATCCATCATAATGTTCCTGAATAAAGAGGCGTATTGCTAAAGCGTAGCGGCTGCTGGCTTAATGGGCGGTGGATATATTCTGAAAGTGCAAAAATGGTAATATTTGTTTTTTTCTCGCCGTTAGAATATAAGCGCCACGGCGTGCTCTTTACCAGGCTATGATCAGATCAATAAAATTGGCTATATAGACATCGTCGGCGTGCTGTTACAATCACTTACACCTAAACAGGCGGATACGATTAAGGTCCGTCATGGATGGCAATCAGTGATAGCCATAATCACCAGGGAGACATTTATGAAGCTTCGCCTGTCGGCGCTTGCGCTCGGAACAACACTGCTGGTGGGCTGTGCAAGTTCCGGAACAGAACAGCAGGGGCGTTCTGACCCGTTTGAAGGTTTTAACCGTACGATGTACAGCTTCAACTTTGACGTGCTGGATCCGTACATTGTTCGCCCGGTCGCCGTCGCGTGGCGTGACTACGTTCCGCAGCCCGCGCGTAATGGCCTTGGCAACTTTACCAGCAACCTGGAAGAGCCGGCCATTATGGTTAACTCTTTCCTGCAAGGCGACCCGTACACGGGGATGGTTCACTTCACCCGCTTCTTCCTGAACACCATTCTGGGGATGGGCGGCTTTATTGACGTCGCCGGTATGGCAAACCCGAAACTGCAGCGCGTGCAACCGCACCGTTTCGGCAGCACGCTGGGGCACTATGGCGTAGGTTATGGCCCGTATTTGCAGCTTCCGTTCTACGGCAGCTTCACGCTGCGTGACGAAGGCGGCGACATGGTCGACACCACTTATCCGGTGCTCTCCTGGCTGACCTGGCCGATGTCTATCGGCAAGTGGATGGTTGAAGGCGTAGAGACGCGCGCTCAGCTTCTCGACTCCGACGGGCTGCTACGTCAGTCTTCCGACCCGTACATTATGGTGCGTGAAGCCTACTTCCAGCAGCACGACTTTATCGCTAACGGCGGCAAGCTGAAGCCGGAAGAGAACCCGAATGCGCAGGCGATTGAGGGCGATCTGAAGGACATCGATTCCGAGTAACGAATCGGCGGTAATAAAAAAGGGTGAACAGATGTTCACCCTTTTTTTATGTCGACAATCTATCAGAAGCGATAGTTGAAGTTAGTACCGAACAGCCACGCTTTACCTTCAGATTTGAAGGTGTAATCGCCTTCCTGTACGGTAACGCTCTGTCCGTGCATATAAGACGCACCAACGTCGATAGACGCATCGTCGTTAAACGCGTAGGTGGTACCGGCGCTCAGCCAGAAACGGTCCTGATCCGGGATGGAGATGGAACGATGGTTGGCCGGAACCGGACTATCATCGAACGCAATACCGGCACGGAAGGTCCAGGTTTTGTCGTAGTAATAGGTGGTACCCAGCGCGATACGGTAGGCGTCTTTAAAGCTTTCGTCTTTATAGAACAGCTCCTGACCGTTTGAACCCGTTGCTTTCAGCTCCTGGAACTGGCTCCAACTGGTGTACGCGATGCTATAGTGAATCGCCCACTGCGGGTCGACGCGGTTATAACCGGAAACTTCCCACATTTCAGGCAGGTTCAGGGTCAGAGAACCATTGATCGTGCGGCCATCTGTGCCGTACGGCAAACCTGTAATGCCACGAGCGGCGAAAATCTGGTTCCCGCGGCTGGTGATTGAGCTTTTGTAATCGCCGTCAAAGTCGATTTTGACTTCAGAGCGATAGGTCAGGCCCCAACGGTTGTTTTTGTCCAGTTCATACAGGATCCCTGCGTTCCAGCCGTAGCCCCATTCATCACCCTTCAGATGGGCGACCTGAGAGTCCGGGCCAGTGATGCCGACGGCCTGGCCAGTTGCGCCAGGGAACAGCAAGCTGGTTTCACCGGCATAGCGTTCAATTTTGGCTTTTGCGTAAACCGCGTCAAAGCCCAGGCCGAAGCTCCAGTTACTGCTCAGACGGTAGGCGCCGCTCAGGTTCAGGTTAGCGGTTTGCAGGTCGGTTTTACCGCCGTACATGCCAGCCGCATAATTATCGTTGAATTCCGTTGCCAGACCGTAGTTAGAGGTCACTGATGCCCCCCAACCAAACTGCTCGTTAATCGGCATAACGAAGTGTACGTTAGGTACCCATGCCGTTGGCGCAATGTTATCAGCGTCGGTGCTTCTACCTGTCAGAGGTGATTTACCGCTAATGTTAACATCAGGATCAATATAAACCGCACCGGCAGAAAACGTCGGGCGATCGAACATCATAATTAATGCCGGGTTACGGCTGGCGTTACCCGCGTCATCGGCGATAGCGCCTTCACCAGAATAGGCACGGCCCAGACCAGAGGACGAAAATTCATTAAGCTGGAAGCCCGCTGACCAGGCTTGGGTTGAAACAAGTGCCACTGCGACAGCAAGAGCGGACTTCGTGTAACGGGTTTTCTGGCTCATGACCATAACCTCATTGAGTTATTTTTATACAAACAATGTTACATGTAGTAACAGAAGCGCGAAGTGTAGGGGCTGGACTACGACAGAGAAATCAGACCAGTGACGAGAGTATAGGTCTGACCAGCTGGTATGTTGCAATATTGTTTATTAGATTTTTCTAAGATGTTGTTTGAAACGAGATCTGGTTGGCAAAAATGCGGGTTTGGTCATAGCGTCGGAATGCCGGAATTTGTTTTAGATCATTTTTAATTGTGATTTCGGTCACTTATCGCCTTGGATCACATTCTCGACTGGAGACGCACAAAGGGCGGGCGTAAAATAGGCGCATAGTTTATCTGGCACCCTGAGTGCACCAAACAGAGGAAATCTACGATGAGTAAATGTAGTGCTGATGAAACTCCGGTATGCTGCTGCATGGACGTTGGTACCATTATGGACAACTCCGACTGCACCGCATCTTACAGCCGCGTGTTCGCCAACCGCGCAGACGCGGAAGAGACGCTGGCGGCGCTGACTGAAAAGGCGCGCGGCGTAGAATCCGAACCGTGCAAAATCACCGCCGACTTTAAAGACGTTGAAGGCGGCGTGCAGCTGGATATCGACTTTGTCTTTGCCTGCGAAGCAGAAACTCTGATTTTCCAGTTGGGCCTGCGTTAATCGCCCCTGCAAACCACTTGTCTATTAACGCCCCCGTTGCTGATGCAATGGGGGCGTTTTCTTTTCTGCTCATTGTGTTTTAGCTCGCATTTTTTCCTCTCCCTGATTGGCTAAGTGTAAAAAATTAGTTAAGAATGTTATCAGGTCAGACCACTTGGTCGATTTCCGATAACAGGGGAGAGTTATGAGTCAGGCGTTACCACTAATCACCCGCCAGGGCGATCGCATTGCCATTGTCAGTGGGTTACGAACCCCTTTTGCCCGACAGGCGACGGCTTTTCACGGTATACCTGCCGTTGATTTAGGCAAAATGGTGGTGGGTGAAATGCTGGCGCGCAGCGAAATTCCCCCCGACGTTATTGAACAGCTTGTTTTTGGCCAGGTTGTGCAGATGCCGGCCGCGCCCAATATTGCCCGAGAGATTGTTCTCGGCACTGGGATGAACGTGCATACCGACGCCTACAGCGTCAGCCGCGCCTGCGCCACCAGCTTTCAGGCGGTGGCAAACGTAGCGGAAAGTCTGATGGCGGGGACCATTCGCGCGGGTATCGCCGGTGGGGCCGATTCCTCTTCTGTCCTGCCGATTGGCGTCAGTAAAAAGTTGGCCCGTACGCTGGTTGATGCCAACAAAGCCCGTACCCTTGGGCAGAAGTTGAAACTTTTTTCTCAGCTGCGTCTGCGCGATCTGCTGCCGGTACCGCCTGCGGTGGCAGAGTATTCCACCGGGCTGCGTATGGGGGACACCGCCGAGCAGATGGCTAAAACCTACGGCATTACCCGCGAACAGCAGGATGCGTTGGCAAACCGGTCGCACCAACTGGCCGCGCAGGCCTGGGCGGCGGGTAAACTGACAGATGAAGTGATGACCGCCTACGTGCCTCCCTACCGCAATCCGTTGGAACAGGACAACAATATTCGCGCCAACTCTACGCTGGCGGATTACGCCAAACTGCGTCCGGCGTTCGACCGCCAGCATGGCACCGTCACGGCGGCCAACAGTACGCCATTAACCGACGGCGCGGCGGCGGTGATTCTGATGACGGAATCGCGTGCGAAAGAGCTGGGGCTGACGCCGCTGGGTTATCTGCGTAGCTACGCCTTTACCGCTATTGATGTCTGGCAGGATATGCTGCTGGGGCCGGCATGGTCTACGCCGCTGGCGCTGGATCGCGCAGGGCTAACTTTCTCCGACCTGACGCTGATTGATATGCACGAAGCCTTTGCTGCGCAAACACTGGCGAACATTCAGTGCCTGGCCAGCGAAAAATTTGCTCGCGAGGTGCTGGGGCGCAGCCAGGCAACCGGCGAAATTGAAGAGAGCAAATTTAACGTACTGGGCGGCTCCATCGCCTACGGACATCCGTTTGCGGCAACCGGCGCGCGTATGATCACCCAAACGCTCAATGAGCTGCACCGTCGCGGTGGCGGCTTCGGGTTAGTCACTGCCTGTGCGGCTGGTGGATTAGGCGCGGCGATGGTTCTGGAGGCTGAATAATGGACGCGATGAAATCGGCATTTACCTTCACCGTACGCCCGGACAATGTGGCGGTCGTCACGATCGACGTTCCTGATGAAAAGATGAATACCCTGAAAGCGGAGTTTGGCGGTCAGGTGCGCGCCATCCTCAAACAAATTCGGGACAACAAAACGTTGCAGGGCGTGGTATTTATCTCCGCCAAGCCCGACAACTTTATTGCCGGGGCCGACATTAATATGATTGGCCGCTGTCAAAGCGCCCAGCAAGCCGAGTCGCTGGCGCGTCAGGGGCAGCAGGTGATGGCGGAAATTCAAAGCCTGTCGATTCCGGTGGTGGCGGCGATTCACGGGGCTTGCCTTGGCGGCGGTCTCGAGCTGGCGCTGGCCTGCCATGCGCGCATCTGTTCCGACGATGGGCGGACGGTGTTGGGGCTACCGGAAGTGCAGTTGGGTCTGCTGCCGGGGTCCGGCGGCACTCAGCGGTTACCGCGTTTGATTGGCGTCAGTACCGCGCTGGACATGATTTTGACCGGCAAACAGCTTCGCGCACGTCAGGCGCTGAAAGTGGGGCTGGTGGATGAGGTTGTGCCGCGTTCGATTTTGCTCGACGCCGCTGCGGAATATGCGCGTAAAGCGCATCATGAACATCGCCGTCTGTCGGTGCGCGATCGTATTCTGGCGGGTCCGTTGGGGCGTCATCTGCTGTTCAGCATGGCGGCAAAGAAAACCGCGCAGAAGACGCAGGGCAACTATCCGGCAACGGATAAAATCCTCAAGGTGATTGAAACCGGGCTGGCGCACGGCGCCAGCAGCGGCTACGAGGCGGAAGCTCGCGCCTTTGGCGAGCTGGCGATGACGCCGCAGTCACGTGCGCTGCGCAGTATTTTCTTTGCCAGTACGGATATCAAAAAAGATCCTGGCGCCAGCGTTGCGCCTGGCCCGCTGGGCTCGGTCGGTGTATTGGGCGGTGGCCTGATGGGCGGCGGTATTGCCTACGTTACCGCCATTAAGGGCAAGCTGCCGGTACGTATTAAGGATATCAACGCCAACGGGATCAACCATGCGTTGAAATACAGCTGGGATCAACTGGAGCAAAAAGTACGTCGTCGCCATCTGAAACCTGCCGAGCGCGACGCGCAGTTAGCGCTGATTTCCGGTAGCCTCGACTACCGTGGATTTGCGCATCGTGACCTCGTGATTGAGGCGGTTTTTGAAGACCTCGCGCTCAAGCAGAAGATGGTGGGTGAGGTTGAACACTATTGTGCTCCTCACACTATTTTTGCTTCAAATACTTCTTCTTTGCCCATTGGCGATATTGCTGCTCAGGCACAGCGCCCTGAACAGGTGATTGGTTTACACTTTTTCAGCCCGGTAGAGAAAATGCCTCTTGTGGAGGTTATCCCGCATGCGGGGACGTCTGAACAGACGATCGCAACGACCGTTAAGCTCGCGAAGAAACAGGGTAAAACGCCGATTGTGGTCGCCGATAAAGCCGGATTCTACGTAAACCGTATTCTCGCCCCGTACATCGCCGAAGCCATGCGCATGCTTGTTGACGGTGAGCGTGTGGAAGACATTGATAATGCATTGGTTAAATTTGGTTTCCCGGTTGGGCCCATTCAGCTACTGGATGAAGTGGGTATCGATACGGGCACGAAAATTCTCCCTGTGCTGGAAGCGGCCTACGGCGAACGTTTTAGCGCCCCTGCAACGTTGATTCAGGCAATTTTGAATGACGATCGCAAAGGCAGAAAAAATGGCCGTGGTTTCTATCTTTATGGTGTAAAAGGGCGTAAAAGCAAGAAACAGGTGGATACCGCGGTCTACGCCCTCGCGGGCATGTCGGCGCGTAACGCCCGCTGCTCGGCAGAGCAGATTGCCGAACGTTGCGTGATGCTGATGCTTAATGAGGCGGCACGCTGTGTTGATGAAGGCATCATCCGTAGCGCGCGCGATGGCGACATCGGCGCGGTGTTTGGTATTGGTTTCCCACCGTTCCTCGGTGGCCCGCTCCGCTATATGGATTCGCTTGGCGCGGGTGAAGTGGTTGCCAGACTGCAACGACTGGCCGGTCTGTATGGCCCGCGCTTTGCGCCGTGCGATGCGCTTTTACAGCGGGCGGAGCGGGGAGAGACCTTTTGGCCCAGGGATGAACAGATTCCATGAATGGCTGTCAAAGTAGGTGAACCCTGATGAATCGCAAGGTTTCTGGCTATTTTGTAAACAGATGTTGACTATACTTACGCCAGTAAGGTAAAAATCAGCGTTTCATTCAGTGAATGGATAAGGCACAATGCCCGGCTACCGCGTCACCCTCAGGGTGACGCTGGTGCTTCTGGTTAACAAAAGCGGTGCAATATGCAAGTGTTTATTATGCGTCACGGCGACGCTGCCCTCGATGCAGCCAGTGACTCGGTTCGTCC